>JAUCDU010000059.1:0-11159 GCA_034674825.1 Giesbergeria sp. | reverse complement strand
ACCACCGTTCTTTCGGATGTACACGCGCGCCACGCCGCCCGTCTGGCGGGCAAACTGATCCACGGAGCCGTAGTCGCCGTTGACCAGCGAGCCAAAGCTACGCAACTCTCCCGTGGCTTCGTCGAATTCCATCTTGGCGTCGAAGAAGCGCTGCAGGCCCTTCATTGTGAGCTGCACCAGCTCGCGGTTGGTGGCATCGGCAGCGTTGAGCGCGTTGGCCACACTTTGGGTGGTATCACCGACACTTTGCACAACCTGTGTGCGCGTGCTTCGCTCCGTTAGCAGCGAAATGGCCAAGCCGACAAACACAAGCACGACGGCCACCAACGCAATGGCCATTCCGGTGAGCCGGCGGGCGACAGAGCGGTTGTTGGTGGGAACGGTAGCCATGGCAAATATCCTCGATGTAGCGAGCTCAGGGACAGCTCGGAAAAACCCGGTCCGGGTAGTCTAACGTTACATTAACTCACGAGTTTCCGAAAGCCTTCTACTTTTCTGACGCAGCGCCGTGCCCGCAAGCCGTGCAGTCTGTCACGACGGGCACCCGGGGTGCCACTGCACACATCAGTTCATAGCCCACCGTGCCTGCGGCCTGGGCCACTTCGTCTATGGGCAGCAGGCTGCCCGCCTGGGCCCGCCCCCAAAGTGTGACCTCGGTGCCGAAAGCGGGGGTGATCCCTGCAGCAAATACCGGCTCCAGATCGACCGTGACCATGTCCATGCTGACGCGCCCGACCAGGCGGGTGCGCACCCCACCGACGAGCACTGGCGCACCGGTGTCGGCGTGGCGCGGGTAACCGTCGGCATAACCGCAGGCAGCGACGCCGATGCGCATGGGAGCATCAGCGCGAAAGCGCGATCCGTACCCCACGCTGTCGCCTGCTTGCAACTGCTGCACGGCCAGCAGCCGGGTTGACAGCGTCATGGTCGGTGCCAGCTCCCAGTCGGCGGCGCTGTGCTCGGGGAAATCGGGCGCGCTGCCGTAGAGCGCAATGCCGGCGCGCACCCAGTCTGCGAGCACCCGTGCGTCGCCCGCGTGGCGCAGCAGCGCGGCGCTGTTGCACACGCTGCGTTCGCCCGGCAAATCTTGCGTGGCGGTGCAAAACGACTGCCACTGGTGGGCAATGCCGCGTGGCCCATCGGCGTCGGAGAAATGCGTCATGTGCGAAATTTCGTCCACCTGAGGCAGCGCGTTCAGGCGCGCCCAGCTGCTCCGATAGCGCTCGGGCGTGAACCCCAGCCGGTTCATGCCAGAGTTGAGTTTGAGAAACACGCGCTGCGGCTGCTGCGTCTTGTGCGCGGCCAGCATGTCGATTTGTTCGTCGCAGTGCACCGCGTGCCAGAGCGAAAGGCGCGAGCACAGTTCCAGGTCGCGCGGCTCGAACACGCCCTCGAGCAGCAGGATGGGGCCACGCCAGCCCAATTGGCGCACGCGCTCGGCCTCGGCCAGGTCCAGCAAGGCAAAGCCGTCGGCGGCACGGAAGGCGTCGAATACGCGCTCTATGCCGTGGCCGTAAGCGTTGGCTTTGAGCACCGCCCAGACACGCACGTCGGGCGCGCCGCGCCGAACGCGGGCAAGATTGGCAGCAAGGGCGGCGGTGTGGATGCAGGCGGCAATCGGGCGTGGCATGGCAGGTGGTGCAATGAAAGCGCAATTCTGGCACTGTCGCCCGCGGGCAGGTCTCTTAAGAGGTGCGTGATATAACCGCCGCTCATTTGCCCGGCGACCCGACTACCTGGCCATCCGTCCCCTAGAAATGGCCTTATTTGCCCCCTGATGAAGCGCGGTTTTTACACCATCATGTCGGCGCAGTTTTTCAGCTCGCTGGCGGATAACGCACTGTTTGTTGCTGCTGTCGAGTTGCTGCGCACCGGGGGTGCCCCGGAGTGGCAGCGGGCGGCGCTGATACCGCTGTTTGCGCTGTTTTACGTGATCTTGGCGCCGTTCGTGGGGGCTTTTGCCGACGCGCTGCCCAAGGGGCGGGTGATGTTCATCAGCAACGCAATCAAGATTGTGGGCTGCGTCATGATGCTGTTTGGCTCGCACCCGCTGGTTGCGTATGCGGTGGTAGGGCTGGGCGCCGCGGCTTATTCGCCGGCCAAGTACGGCATCCTGACCGAGCTGTTGCCAGCGTCGCAGCTGGTCAAGGCCAACGGCTGGATTGAGGGGCTGACGATTGCATCCATCATCCTCGGCGTGCTGCTCGGCGGGCAATTGGTGGGCCACCAGATCTCGAACCTGCTGCTCAGTATTGATCTGCCTTTCATCAGTACCGGCATCGAGACGCCGCCTGAAGCCGCCATTGCCGCCTTGATACTGGTGTATGCCATTGCCGCATGGTTCAACCTGCTGATACCGCACACGGGGGTTGAAATGCGGCCACTGCGCCGCACGCCAGAGACCAGTGTGGTTGCTGGCGCGCTCTCGCTGCTGCCCGATTTCTGGACCTGCAATGCACGCCTGTGGCGCGACAAGCTGGGCCAGATTTCGCTCTCTACGACCACTTTGTTCTGGGGCGCTGGCGGGAATCTGAAGTTGATCGTGCTGGCTTGGGCCGCTGTGGCGCTGGGTTACAACACCACGCAGGCCTCGGCGCTGATTGGCGTGGTGTCCATTGGCACGGCGGCGGGTGCGGTGCTGGCCTCGATGCGCATGCGGCTCGATGGCGCGACGCGCGTGATTCCGCTGGGCATCGGCATGGGCGTGCTGCTGATTTTGATGGTGTTCATCAACAGCATTTGGGTGGCCGTGCCTTTTCTGATCCTGCTCGGCGGTCTGGGGGGTTTCCTGGTGGTGCCCATGAACGCACTGCTGCAGCACCGTGGCCACAACCTGATGGGTGCAGGGCGCTCGATTGCGGTGCAGAACTTCAACGAGCAGGCGGCCATCCTCGGGCTGGGCGCGCTCTACAGCCTCTCGCTCAAGCTCGGCTTGTCGGTGTTTGGCGCCATCACGGTGTTTGGCGTGGTGGTGGCGGGCGCCATGTGGCTGATACGGCGCTGGCACCGGCACAATTGCAGGCACCACACGGAAGAGCTGGAGCACCTGCTGCAAATTGCGCGCCAGGATACGCACGTTTGAAGCGGCGAGGCCAGACCAGTCTGCGCTGGCACGAACTACTGAATCAATAGCTGCTCACGCTTACTGGCTAAGCGCTAGATGGCAATTTGGCTTGAATTTTTGATGGCTGCTTCCTTCCCCGTTCTCGCTCTGCTGTTCAACGCCTTTGTCTGGGGCGTTTCCTGGTGGCCGCTGCGTGCGCTGCACCAAGCGGGCGTGCACCCGCTGTGGGCGACGGCCCTGGTCTATCTGGCGGCGCTGCTGTGTCTGGTGCTGCTCATGCCCGCCAGCGCCCGCAGTTTTCTGCGCACGCCCAGCCTGTGGCTGCTGGCAGCAGCAGCCGGCCTGACCAACATCTGCTTCAACTGGGCAGTGACCTTGGGCGACGTGGTGCGCGTGGTGCTGCTGTTTTACCTGATGCCCGCCTGGTCGGTGCTGCTGGCGTGGTGGCTGCTGGACGAGCGGCCGACGCCGATTGCCCTGCTGCGCCTGCTGCTGGCTTTTGCTGGCGTGGTGCTGGTGGTGCTGCCGCCGGGTGCGCCGCTGGCGCGGCTGGCCAGTGGATTCGCGGCGACCGACTTTCTGGCCGTGGCGGGCGGGTTCGGCTTTGCGCTGACCAACGTCTTTCTTCGCCGCTTCAACCAGACGCCCGAGCGTGCCCGCATGGTCGCCATGTTCAGCGGCGGTTTTGTCATGGCGATGGCCGGGGCCTTTGCCGCCACCGCGGCCGGCTTGGCCAGCTTCCCGCCCGCACCCGCTGTCGGCTGGGTGCTGGTGGCCTCCAGTCTGGCGCTGGCTTTTGTGCTGGGCAACCTGGGCCTGCAGTACGGCGCGGCGCGGCTGGCCGCCAGCACCACAGCGCTGGTGATGCTCAGTGAGGTGCTGTTTGCCAGCGTGTCATCCGTGCTGCTGGGCGCCGCCCAGCTGGCGCCGCGCATGCTCGCAGGCGGCGCGCTGATCGTGCTGGCTGCACTGCTGGCCCTGTGGCCCAGGCGCCGCCCGCGCAAGCAATAGGGGCGCTGCGCCGCTACCATGGCGCGTCGCCTTTCAGAAGAACGCCATGCCCCAGACCCTCTACGACTTCGAAGCCCTGCAGATGGACGGCGCCAGCGTACCGCTGTCAAACTACCGCGGCCAGGTGCTGCTCATCGTCAACACCGCCAGCGCCTGTGGCTTTACGCCGCAGTTCAAGGGTCTGGAAGCCTTGCACCGCGAGTACGCTGACAAGGGCTTGGTGGTGCTGGGCTTTCCGTGCAACCAGTTCGGCAGCCAGGACCCGGGCAGCAACGACGAGATTGCTTCGTTCTGCGAGCTCAACTACGGCGTTAGTTTCCCCATGATGGCCAAAATTGACGTCAATGGATCCGGCGCCAGCCCGCTGTACCGGTGGCTAACGGCCGAGGCGCCTGGGCTGCTGGGCAGCAAGGCGATCAAGTGGAATTTCACCAAGTTCCTGGTGGGCCGTGACGGCCAGGTGATCCGCCGCTACGCCCCACAGGAGGCGCCCGAAAACCTCGCAGGAGACATCGAGGCCGCATTGGCCAGCACCTGAGCGTTCACGCGCCTTTTTCATCACCCTGCAACATGCTCCTGAACTGCGTCGCCTATGAACACGGCCACAAGCTGGCCGACATCACCACCGATCAGATTGCGCACTGGCTGCAGCGGCCTGACGCCTTTGTCTGGGTGGCGCTGCTGGACCCGAGCGCAGAAGAGCTCGCGCAAATGCAGCGCGAATTTGATCTGCACGATCTGGCTGTGGAAGACGCGCTCAAGGGCCACCAGCGGCCGAAAATCGAAGAATATGGCGACATGGTGTTCGTCGTGATGCACCTGGTCGAGCCGACAGACGACGACATTGCCGTGGGCGAGGTCGCGGTGTTTGTCGGCAAGAACTTCGTGCTGTCGGTGCGTCGGCGCAGCGCACATGGCTTTCTGGGGGTGCGCGAGCGCTGCGAGCGCGAACCCCTGCTGCTGCAGCGCGGCGCGGGCTTCGTGCTCTACGCGCTGATGGACGCGGTGGTGGACCGCTACTTCCCGGTGATCGAGCTGTTCGAGGCCGAGATCGAAGGCATTGAAGAGAAAATCTTCCTGCCCGGCTCGGCGCGCGGCAACATCGAGCGGCTGTACGACCTCAAGCACAGCACCTCGGTGCTGCGCCACGCGGTGGCGCCGCTGCTGGAGATGCTGGGCAAGCTGCACGGCGGGCGCGTGCCGGCGGCGTTTGTCAGCACGCAGGAATATTTCCGCGACGTGCACGACCACCTGGCGCGCATCAACGGCTCCATCGACACCATTCGCGACACGATTGGCACGGCCATTCAGGTGAATTTGTCGATGGTGGCAATTGAAGAGTCGGAAACCACCAAGCGCCTGGCGGCCTGGGCGGCCATCTTTGCAGTCTCCACTGCCATGGCGGGCATCTGGGGCATGAACTTCGAGGTCATGCCCGAACTCAAGTGGCGCTACGGCTACCCGATGGCGCTGGGCGCGATTGTGCTGGCGATCGTGGTGTTGTACCGGCGCTTTCGCAAGGTGGGCTGGCTGTGAGCGCGGCCTGGAAGTTCAGATAAAAACAGGTTGCAGCGTAATATCAGCAAGCGTTTACAGCTATTGGTTTTGTAGCAAACGCGCTGCTTCAAGAGCAAAGTAGGTCAGCACCCCGTCGGCCCCAGCGCGCTTGAACGCCAGCAGGCTTTCCATCATCACCGCGTCGTGGTCGAGCCAGCCGTTTTGCGCGGCCGCCTTGAGCATGGCGTATTCGCCTGACACCTGGTAGGCGAAGGTGGGCACCTTGAACTCGTCCTTCACGCGGCGCACGATGTCCAGATAGGGCATGCCTGGTTTCACCATCACCATGTCGGCACCCTCGGCGATGTCGATGGCGACCTCGCGCAGGGCCTCGTCGGTGTTGCCGGGGTCCATCTGGTAGACGTTCTTGTCGGCCTTGCCGAGCGCGCCGCGCGTGCCCACCGCATCGCGAAACGGGCCATAGAAGGCGCTGGCGTACTTGGCGCTGTAGGCCATGATGCGGGTATGAATGTGGCCGTGCGCCTCCAGGGCGTCGCGGATGGCGCCAATGCGCCCGTCCATCATGTCGCTGGGCGCAACGATGTCCACGCCCGCCTCGGCGTGGGTGAGGGCCTGGCCGGTAAGCACTTCCACCGTCGGGTCGTTCAGGATGTAGCCGGTGTCGTCCAGCAGGCCGTCCTGGCCGTGGCTGGTGTAAGGGTCGAGCGCCACGTCGGTCATGACGCCCAGGCCGGGGAATTCCTGTTTGAGTGCCCGCACCACGCGCGGGATCAGGCCATCGGGGTTGAGCGCCTCCTTGCCATCCGGCGTTTTGAGCGCCGCGTCAATCGAGGGGAACAGCGCCATGACCGGAATACCCAGCTTGACGCAGTCCTCGGCCACAGGCAGCAGCAGGTCGAGGCTCAGGCGGTCCACGCCCGGCATGGAGGGCACGGCCTGGCGCAGGTTTTGGCCCTCGTGCACGAACACCGGGTAGATCAGATCGTGGGCGGAGAGCCGGTGCTCACGCACCAGATTGCGGGTGAAGGCGTCGCGGCGCAGGCGGCGCGGACGCGCGGCAGGAAAGGGGGCAGGGCTGGAGAGGTGCATCCGAAAATTGTGCACCAGTCCCAAAAACCCCATCGGGGCGCCTAAACTGCCTGCATGCTCTGGGTCAAATCACTTCACATCGTCTTCGTCACCAGCTGGTTCGCCGGGCTGTTTTATTTGCCGCGCATCTTCGTCAATCTGGCCATGGTGTCGCCGGGCTCTGTGGCCGAGCGCGAACGCCTGATGCTGATGGCGAAGAAGCTGATGCGCTTTTCCACCTTGCTGGCCGTGCCTGCAGTGGGGCTAGGCCTGTGGCTGTGGCTGGGCTATGGCCTGGGCAAAGGGCCGGGCAATGGCTGGCTGCACGCCAAGCTTGCTCTGGTACTGCTGGTGCTGGGCTACCACCACGCCTGCGGCCTGCTGCTGCGCAAATTTGACGCCGAGCAGAACACGCGAAGCCACCGCTGGTACCGCTGGTTCAACGAAGTCCCGGTGCTGCTGCTGCTGGCCATCGTCGTGCTGGTGGTGGTCAAGCCTTTCTGACGTCCGCAGAGGTCTCGCGGCGCATGGAAAAGACCACCGCCTGGCCTTTGGCGCTGGTCTACGCCGCGCTGATTGTTTTTGCCAGCCTGTTTCCTTTTGAGGGCTGGCGCGCGCAAGGCCTGACGCCTTGGGAGTTTCTTGGCGGGCCCTTGCCACCGCATTACTGGACCGGGTTCGATGTGGCGACCAACATCGCCGGCTACGTTCCCCTGGGTTTCATGCTGGCGCTGGGCCTGACGCGCAGCGGCTGGCCGCGCTCGGCCGTGCCGCTGGCGTTTGTGCTGGGCGCGACCCTCTCTTTGCTGATGGAGTATCTGCAGATTTATCTGCCCAAGCGCGTTCCGTCCAACCTCGATTTGCTGCTGAACGCTGCCGGCGCCCTGCTCGGAGCGCTGGGCGCGGCGGGGCTTGAGCGCCTCGGTGCGCTGAACCATTGGAGCCGCTTTCGTTCGCGCTGGTTTGCACGCGACGCACGCGGCGCCCTGGTGCTGCTGGCGCTGTGGCCTTGGGCGCTGCTCTTTCCGGCGGCCGAGCCGTTTGGGCTGGGTCAGGTGCTGGAGCGCCTGGAAGCCGTGCTCGCCGATTTCGTCGCGGACACACCCTTCGATGCCTGGCTGCCAGTGCGCCAGACGCCGCTCGAGGCGCTGTCGCCCGCAGCCGAGGCGCTGTGCGTCGGGCTCGGGCTGCTCGCGCCTTGCCTGCTCGCCTTCAGCGTGACGCGCCAGCCCCGGATGCGCGCGCTGCTGATGCTGTCGGTTGCCGCGGTAGGTGTTGGCGCGACAGCGTTGTCGGCCGCACTGAGCTGGGGGCCCGCCCATGCCTGGGCCTGGGTGAGCGCGCCCGCACAGGCCGGCATCGTGCTGGGGCTTGGTATGGCCGCGGCGGCGCTGGGTCTGCGCCAGCGTGCCTGCGCCGTGCTGCTGCTGGTGGTGCTGAGCGTGCACCTGGCGCTGCTGAACGACGCGCCGACCAGCGCCTACTTCACCCAGACCCTGGTCGATTGGGAGCAGGGGCGGTTCATCCGCTTTTACGGATTGGGTCAGTGGCTGGGCTGGTTGTGGCCTTACGCCACGCTGCTGTACATGCTGCAACGTGCCTCGCGCCGAGGTTTGCCTGAGCGCGCATGAGGGTTGGGGGGTCGACTTCTAGAATGGAGCCATGAGCGAACCCACCCCCGCCGCGCCCGGCTACTTTGCGCGCCATATTTTTTTCTGTCTGAACGAACGCACCAGCGGCGACGCCTGTTGCGCCAAGCAAGGCGCTGAAGCCGCGTTCGACCATTGCAAGTCGCGCGTCAAGCAAGCCGGCGCGGCCGGGCCCGGAAAAGTGCGGGTCAACAAGTCCGGCTGCCTGCACCGCTGCGCCGCCGGGCCTGTCGCTGTCGTGTACCCGGAGGGGGTTTGGTACACCTATGTAGACCTGGAAGACATCAATGAAATCGTCGATTCGCATCTGCTGCGCGGCGAAGTGGTCGAGCGATTGCTCACGCCGCCGGAACTTGGGCGCTGAAAGTCGCTCAACCTTTGCTTGGGCGCCGTCTGGCGCGCTAAAAACAAGCAAAATTGGCCTCTAGCGCTTGCTGCATATAGGGAAGCTGCTATGAAAAGAAGAAACCTTTGAACGTCCACACCGAAGCTGTCACGCTGCAAGGCGAAGCCGGCGCCATTGAAGCGCTGCGCGATGTGGCGCCGGATGCCCGCGGCGTGGCCGTGATTGCCCATCCGCATCCGCTCTTCAGTGGCAGCATGCACAACAAGGTGGTGCAGACCTTGGCCCGCGCGTTCGTGCAGTGTGGCTATACGGCAGTACGTTTCAATTTCCGGGGCGTCGGTGCAAGTGCCGGCACACACGACGAAGGCCGGGGCGAATGCGCCGATCTGCTGGCCGTGGTGCGCCAAGTGGCGCCCGAGGGACCAATTGCGCTGGCCGGCTTCTCGTTTGGCGCTTTCGTCACCAGCCACGCCTTGGCCGCACTCTGGGGCGAACGCGACGTGCAGCACGCCGTGCTGGTGGGCACCGCCGCGAGTCGCAACGAGGTCGCACCCATCCCTGCCGAGGCGCATGGGCGCACGCTGGTGCTGCACGGCGAGGCCGACGACACCGTGCCGCTCGCCAGCGTGCTCGACTGGGCGCGGCCCCAGACGCTGCCGATCACGGTGATTCCTGGCATTGGCCATTTCTTTCACGGACAGCTCCCGTTGCTCAAGCATTTGGTAGTGCACCACCTGAAGGCGGGCGCCTGATTCCTGCGGGGCGACTTTGCGTGTCCCGGCTCCTTTCCACTCCCTTTCCGATTCACCAGCCACTTACATGAAACGAATCCTTCGCGCGCTGCGCAGCCTTGTAGTCCCCGCTTTTGCCTTGGTGGTCGCCGCGGGCGCCGCCGCCCAGAGTGCCCCTCAGCCGCCCGAGATCGCGGCGCGCAATTACCTCTTGATGGACGTGACGTCCGGCCAGATGCTGGCAGCCAAAGACATCGATGCGCCCGTCGAGCAGGCGTCGCTGACCAAGCTGATGGCGGCCTATGTGGTGTTTGATGCGCTGCGCGCCAAGAAAATTACGCTCGAACAAAAGCTTCCGGTGAGCGAGCGCGCCTGGAAGATGCCGGGTTCGCGCATGTTCATTGACCCCAAGATGCAGGTGCCGGTGGACGACCTGATCAGCGGCATGATCATCCAGTCGGGCAACGACGCCACGATGGCGCTGGCCGAAGGCGTCGGCGGCACGGCGGAGCAGTTCGTCAAGATGATGAACGACCAGGCGGCAGCCATGGGGCTCAAAGGCACGGCCTACAAGAATCCCGAAGGCTTGACGGAGCCCGGCCATACGACCACCGCACGCGACCTGGCCGTGATCACCGCGCGGCTGCAGCACGACTTCCCCGAGTACATGCACTACTACTCGACCAAGCAGTACCGCTACCCCGGCACACCAGCGTCCAACGGCAACAACCGCAACCTGCTGCTCTACCGCGATCCGTCGGTGGACGGCATGAAGACGGGCCATACGGCTGCCGCCGGCTACTGTCTGGTCTCCACTGCGAAGCGTGAATTCCCCAATGTGGGCAGCCGCCGCCTGATCTCCATCGTGCTCGGTGCGGCCAGTGAAAATGCACGCGCCAACGAGAGCCAGAAGCTCCTCAACTGGGGTTACACCGCCTTCGACGCGGTCAAGCTTTTCGACGCCAACCAGGCCGTGGACACGCCCGCCGTATGGAAAGGCACCAAAAACACGATCAGCATTGGCAGTCCTGACCCCATCGTCATCAGCGTGCCGGCCGGCGCGGCAGGTAAGGTGAGCACACAGGTGGTACGCCAGGATCCACTGGTAGCCCCGTTCATCGAGGGCCAGGAGCTTGGCAAGCTCAAGGTTACCGTGGGTGATCAGGTCGTGCGCGAAGTGCCGCTGGTGGCACTCGAGAGCGTTCCGCAAGCAGGCATCTTTGGCCGCGCATGGGACGCCATTCGGCTCTGGATCAAGTAAGAGAGGCAACCCCCTGAGCGGCTGCGCCGCTCCGAACAGCCGCCAGAGGCGGCAGCTCTTCGGCGCCGTCCAAGCCTGCGCAGGCTGGCTTGGGGTCGCGGCAATCAGTTCCTTCTCTCGGCTTCGTCCGCAAGGCGGGCGCCGATGGCGGGGTGATGCTCAGAAGTGAAGTCGCGCGCTGCTTGCCCAACGAAGGCTTTGCTGCTACATTTGAAGGCTTTTCGGAATTTCCGAGGGGAAACACGTTTTCGCTTTTCACGCTAGTTTTTACGTTTAGCTAGCGTTCACGTTTAGGAACGAAGTATTCATGCCAACCATTAACCAGCTCGTGCGTCACGGGCGCGAGGTCGAAAAGACCAAATCCAAAAGCCCTGCGATGGAGAATTCCCCGCAGCGCCGTGGTGTTTGCACCCGCGTGTACACCACCACACCCAAGAAGCCCAACTCCGCTCTGCGCAAGGTCGCCAAGGTGCGCCTGACCAACGGTTTTGAGGTGATCTCCTACATCGGC
>JAUCDU010000058.1:0-11177 GCA_034674825.1 Giesbergeria sp. | reverse complement strand
GCGGTGACCAGCACGCGCGCCATCGGCACGCCGAGCTCGTCGGCGACGATTTGCGCAACCTTGGTGTTCAGGCCCTGGCCCATCTCGGTGCCGCCGTGGTTCACCTGCACGCTGCCGTCGGTGTACACGTGCACCAGCGCTCCCGCCTGATTGAACAGCGTGGCGGTGAAGCTGATGCCGAACTTCACCGGCGTGATGGCGATGCCGCGGCGCAGCGCCGTCTGCCGGGCGTTCCATGAGGCGATGTCGGCCACGCGCTGGCGGTAGTGCGAGGTCTGCTCCAGCTGCGGCATCAGGGCGTGCAGGATGTTGTCTTCCACCCGCATCTGGTAGTGCGTGGTGTCGCGCTTGCCAGTGCCGCTCGCCAGTGGTTCGTCGCTGTACAGGTTGGCCATGCGGACGTCAAAAGCATCCAGCCCCAGCGTGCCGGCGATGTCGCCCAGAATGCGCTCGATGGCAATCACGCCCTGCGGCCCGCCGAAGCCGCGAAACGCGGTGTGGCTCTGCATGTTGGTTTTGCAGCGGTACGACTGGACCAGCACGTTTTCCAGGAAGTAGGCGTTGTCGCAGTGGAACACCGCACGGTCCGCCACCGGGCCGGAGAGGTCGGCCGAGAAGCCGCAGTTCACGAACATGCTCAGGTTGAGCGCGGTGATGCGGCCGCGCGCGTCAAAGCCCACCTCGTAGTCGTAGGCAAACGGGTGGCGCTTGCCGGTCACCACAAAGTCGTCGTCGCGGTCGAGCCGCAGTTTCACCGGCGCGCCAAACTTGTGCGCCGCCACGGCCGACCAGACGGCCAAATGCCCGGCCTGGGTCTCCTTGCCGCCAAAGCCGCCGCCCATGCGCCGGCACTGCACGGTGACGGCGTGGTTGTCGATGCCCAGCGCGTGGGACACCCAATGCTGCACTTCGCCCGGGTGCTGCGTGCTGGAATGGATCCACCACTGGTTCTGCTCCAGCGGCAGGGCGTAGGCGATCTGGCCTTCCAGGTAGAAGTGCTCCTGGCCCCCCGTCTCAAAGCTGCCGCTGAGGCGGTGCGCGGCGCTGGCCATGGCTTCTTCGGGCGCGCCCCGGCGCACGAACACCGGCGGCAGCACATAGCTTTGCTGCGCATGGGCGGTGCGCACGTCGAGCACGGCGGGCAGTGGCGTGATATCGGCCTTGACCGCGCGCGCTGCGCGGCGCGCCTGCATCACGCTCTCGGCGACGATGACGCCAATGACCTGGCCCACATGCTGCACCGTGTCGGTGGCAAACACCGGCTCGTCGTGCGAAAAAGCGGCCAGCAGCTTGTCGCCGGGCACGTCGCCTGCCAGCACGATGCCCCGCACGCCGGGCATGGCCAGCGCAGCGGCGGCATCGACACCCTTCAAGCGGCCATGCGCCACAGGAGAAAGGATGGGCGCGGCGTACAGCGTGCCCTTGATTTCGGGGATGTCGTCGATGTAGGTCGCGCCGCCAGCGACCTGGGCGCGGGCGCTCTCATGCGGATGGGCGTGGCCCATGGCCCGCTGCGGCGCGGCGCTGCCCGCTTGCGCGGGCTGGGTGCTGGCTTCGTCTGCGTGCGCATCGGCCGCCACGGCAATCGGGTCGGCGACAGCGTCGCGGCTGGGGGAGAGGTCTTGGCGTGCGGTCATGACAATGCTTCCAATGCCAACTGGTCCAGACTGGCAGCTGGGCCGTCTTGTGTTTCCAGCCAAAAGCGCTGCGGCAGGGCCGCGAGCATGGCGCGGCGGTAGTCGCCGCTGGCGCGCATGTCGGAAATGGGCTGGAACTCGGCCTGCAGCGCGGCGGCGGCGCGCTGCACGGTTGCTTCGCTCCAGGCTTGGCCAACCAGCGCCGCTTCGGCAGCGCGGGCGCGCGCTGGGGTGGCGGCGACGCCGCCAGCGCCAATCGATGCGGCGCTGACCTTGCCGCCTGCTATGGTGATATTGAGCACCAGACAAACGGCCGAGATGTCGTCGTCAAAGCGCTTGGATATCTTGTACGCCCGCATCTGCTCATGCGGTGCTGGCAGCGGCACGTGGATGCGCAGCAGCAGCTCGTCGGCCGCCATCACGTTTTTCCGATAGCCGGTGTAGAGGTCTTCCAGCGGCAGCTCGCGCGTGCCGCGTACGCTGCCGAGCTCCACGCTGGCGCGCAGCGCAATCAGGAGCGGCATCGAGTCGCCAATCGGCGAGCCGTTGGCCACGTTGCCGCCCAGCGTACCCGAGTTGCGCACCGGCAAGCCGGCAAAGCGCGCGGCAAAACGCTCGAGCTGGGGCCAGTGCTTTTGTAGCGCGCCATACGCGTCGGCCAGGTTCACGGCGGCGCCGATCGTCAGCCGCGAGGCGTCCTGCGTCACAGTACGCAACTCTGCCGCCGTGGTCACATCAAGCACCTGCGCGAACTGGCGGTGCTGCTTGGTCACCCACAAGCCGACGTCGGTGCAGCCGGCCACCACCTGCGCTTGCGGGTGCGCGGCGCGCGCCGCCAGCAAAGCGGCTTCGCTGGTGGGAGAAATATAGGTCAAATTGGCCTCTAGCGCTTTATCAGTAAGCGCTAGCAGCTTCAATTGTTGTAGTATTTTTGTCTCGTTGACGGCGCGCACCGGCAGGTCGCCCATGGCCTGCGCGGCGTCCAGAATCGGGCGGTAGCCGGTGCAGCGGCACAGGTTGCCCGAGAGGTCGTGCACCGCATCGGCACGGGTGATGGCGCTGCTGGCACCGCTCTTGCAGCAGCGGTTCTGGTACATGGCGAACAGGCTCATGACAAAACCGGGTGTGCAGAAGCCGCATTGAGAGCCGTGGCACTGCACCATCGCTTCCTGAGCCGGGTGCAAACCTACTGCGCGAACGGGGGGCGTCGTTGCGCCGGAAAGGAAGGCGGGGCCCTTTCCTTCCCGTCCGTCGGAATCCTCATGGACCCGAAGGTCCACTCCGGTTCCTGCGCTCCGTGCGCCTAGCCCGCCGTCCGCTCGCGACGGTTTGGGGGTTGTGGGCAAGCTCGTTGCCAGTTCAATCAGCGGGTCTTCGGTCAGATCCTCCACCGTCCACAGTGCCATGCCTTCAATCGAATGCGCCAGACGGATGCAGGCGTTGATGGCGCGGTAGCGAATGCGCTCGTCGGTGCCCGTGCCCTCGATTTCACCCAGCACGACGGTGCAGGCGCCGCAGTCGCCTTCGCCGCAGCCTTCCTTGGTGCCGGTGGCGCCCAGGTCGTCCCGCAACAGGTCGAGCAGCGTGCGGTCGGGTGGTACATTGGCCAGCACAACAGGCTGGCCGCGACGAATGAAGTGCAGGGGTTGCATGGCAGCAGGGTACAGCGAATAAACGGCGATCGCTTTAGGGTAGGGCGCATCGTCACAAGGTGCATAAGCTTCGCCTTATGACCGCAATGCGCAAACGACCATGAGAGACCAAGCTCTTTTCGACAAGATAGACCTCCATCTAATAAGGGTCTTACACACCGTGTTGACTGAGCGAAGCGTATCGAGGGCCGCCATCCGTCTGGGCATGCACCAGCCGGCGGTTTCGAGCGCGCTCAGGCGGTTGCGCGAACTGGCGGGCGACCCGCTGCTGGTGCGCTCTGGCGCCGGCATGGTGCCGACCGACACGGCGCTGCGCATGGTCGAGCCGGCGGCGGGCATTCTGCGCAGCGCCGAAGCCCTGTTTTCCGATGCCCGCGGCTTTGACCCGCGCACCAGCACGCGCAGCTTTCGCGTGGCGGCGAGCGACTATCTGGACCCGTTGTTTCTGCCGCGCCTGCTGGCCCGTATCAAGCACGAGGCCCCGCTGTGCCCGATCGACATCCTGCCGCTATCACCCGATGCGCACTACCACGCCCAACTGGCCGACGGTGGAGCGGATCTCGTGATCGGCAACTGGCCCGAGCCGCCCGGCGACCTGCACTTGGGAAAGCTGTTTTCTGACGAGGTGGTGTGCCTGGTGTCCATCGAGCACCCGGCAGTGCGCCGCGGCTGGAGCCTGGACGACTGGCTGGAGGCCGAACACATTGCTCCGACGCCGACCTTCCCCGGCGCGCGGGGCGTGATCGACGCGCATCTTGATGGTCTGGGCATCCGGCGCAACATCACCGCGCGATGCGCGCATTTTGGGCAAATTCCGGACATGGTCGCGTCGAGCTTGCTGGTGTTGACGACGGGCCGCCAATACTGCGAGCGCTTTACGCCGCGCCTGCCGGTGGTGGTGCTGGCGCCACCGCTGGTGTTTCCGCCGTTAGGCTATTACCAGCTCTGGCATGCGCGCAGCCACCACTCCGCTGCCGCCGCGTGGCTACGCGACTGTGTGCGCCGAGTCGCCGAGTCGCTCCCAAAAGGATAGCTGTATGCGCATATAGAACGAGCGCTAGGTGCCGATTTGATCATTAGAATACAAGACCACGGAGACAAACCAAGCGCATGAACCCACACGCCCCACCAGAGTCGCCACGGCTGCAGCTTTCTGGCATTACGAAACGTTATCCGGCGGTTGTCGCCAACAGCGGCGTATCGCTCACCGTTTTGCCAGGTGAGATCCATGCTGTGCTCGGCGAAAACGGCGCCGGCAAATCGACGCTGATGAAGATCATCTACGGCGCGGTGCGTCCCGACGAGGGCACGGTCGAGTTCAATGGCCGCGCCGTGCAGGTGCGCAACCCGCAAGAGGCGCGGCACCTGGGCATAGCCATGGTGTTCCAGCACTTCAGCCTGTTCGATACGCTCACTGTGGCCGAGAACGTCTGGCTCGGCCTGGACAAAAGCCTCTCGCTTGCCGAAGTGGCGCGGCGCATCACGGCCAAGGCAGCCGACTATGGCCTCGACATCGATCCCGAGCGCCCGGTCCATACGCTGTCGGTGGGGGAAATGCAGCGGGTGGAAATCATCCGCGCGCTGCTCACCGAGCCGCGTCTGCTGATCCTGGACGAACCCACCTCGGTGCTGACGCCGCAGGCCGTCGAGCGCCTGTTCGTGGTGCTGCGCAAACTGGCTGCTGAAGGCTGCAGCATTCTTTACATCAGCCACAAGCTGCACGAGATCCGGTCGCTCTGCACCGCCTGCACGGTGATGCGCGGCGGCAAAGTCACCGGCGTGTGCGACCCACGCGAGGAATCCAACGCGTCGCTCTCACGCCTGATGATCGGCGCCGAACCACCCGCGCTGGAACACCGCGCGGCCAAGCTCGGTGCGGTGGTGCTGCGGGTGGACAGCCTGAGCCTGCAGCGCACCGACCCGTTTGGCGTGGATTTGATCGACATCGAGCTGCAGGTCCAGGCGGGCGAGGTGGTCGGCATTGCCGGCGTCTCGGGCAATGGCCAGAAGGAACTGCTGTACGCACTCTCCGGCGAAGACGCACGCGCTGAGCCCGCTGCGGTGCAGGTGGCGGGCAAGTCTGCTGGGCGTCTGGGCCCGCGCCAGCGCCGCGCGCTCGGCCTGCATTTCGTGCCCGAAGAGCGGCTGGGCCGCGGGGCCGTCCCCAGCCTGGGCCTGGCGCGCAACCTGTTGCTCACCCGCAGCGAAGCAGTGCGCAGCCTGGGCTGGATAGACGTGGCCGGTCTGCGGCGCCAGGCCCAGGACATCATCACGCGCTTTGGCGTCAAGGCCGGGGGGCCGGACGCGCCGGCGCAGTCGCTCTCGGGCGGCAACCTGCAGAAATTCATCGTCGGGCGCGAGATTTCTGCCGCCCCGAACCTGCTCATCGTTTCGCAGCCCACCTGGGGCGTGGATGTGGGCGCGGCGCAGCAGATTCGTGGCGAAATCCTGGCGCTGCGCGATGCCGGCTGCGCAGTGCTGGTTCTGAGTGAGGAGCTGGACGAGTTGTTTGACATCTGCGACCGTCTTTACGTGATGGCCAAGGGCCGTTTGTCGCCGTCGGTAGACCGGGCCGATGCCACGGCGCCGCGCATTGGCGAGTGGATGAGCGGGCTGTGGCACGCCGAAGTGCAGCAACACCTGGCCCCGCGCGAGCAGGCCCTGACCGAGACTTTGGAGGGGCACCATGCTCAAGCTTGAAGCGCGCCCGCAGGCGTCCAAATGGTGGACCTACGGCTCCCCGCTGCTGGCGCTTGCCATCACGGTCTTGATCGGTGTGGCGCTGTTTGCCGCACTCGGCAAAGACCCGCTGCGCGGTCTGGAGGTATTTTTCTGGGAGCCGCTCAAGTCGCGCTATGCGCTGGGCGAGTTGATGGTCAAGGCGACTCCGCTGCTCTTGATTGCGCTGGGATTGGCGGTGTGCTTTCGCTCCAACGTCTGGAACATCGGCGCCGAGGGCCAGTTCGTCATGGGCGCCATTGCCGCCGGCGGCGTGGCGTTGATGGCCGACAAGACGACAGGCAACTGGATCATGGTGGCGGTGCTGCTGGCCGGCACCCTGGGCGGCATGGCCTGGGGCGGGCTCACGGCCTTGCTGCGCGACAAGTTCAACGCCAATGAAATTCTGGTCAGCCTGATGCTGGTGTACGTCGCCATTCTGATCCTGAGCTATCTGGTGTTCGGGCCCTGGAAAGACCCGATGGGCTACAACTTTCCGCAAACGCGCGCGTTTGAGAAAGCGACCCAAATCCCGAAACTGATGGCGGGTTCGCGCATGAACATCGGCTTGCTGATTGCGCTGGCAGGCTCGGCGCTGTTGTGGCTGTTCCTGTTTCGCTCGCGCGCCGGCTTTGCGCAGCAGGTGTCTGGTCTGGCACCGGCGGCCGCGCGCTATGCCGGGTTTTCGTCGCGCCGTGCGCTGTGGATTGCGCTGCTGGTGTCGGGCGGGGCGGCGGGCCTGGCCGGTGCGCTGGAAGTGGCAGGCCCGATTGGACAGCTCACGCCCTATGTGCCGGCGGGCTATGGTTTCGCCGCCATCATCGTTGCCTTTGTCGGGCGCCTGCACCCGGTGGGCATGATCCTGTCCGCCATCTTGATGAGCATGTTCTACATCGGCGGCGAACTGGCGCAGTCGCGCCTGGGCCTGCCCAAATCGTTAACCGGGGTGTTCCAGGGCCTGCTGCTGTTCACGCTGCTGGCCTGTGACACCCTGATTGCCTACCGCGTGCGCTGGGTGCGTCCAGCGGTGGCGAAGGTGGGAGGCTGATATGGATTCCTATGCGCTCCTGATCGGCTCCACGCTGGCCGCCGGCACGGTGTTGGCCATTGCCGCGCTCGGCCTGTTGATCAACGAAAAGGCCGGCATCGTCAACCTGGGCGCCGAGGGCATGATGCTCTGCGCCGCCATTGCGGGCTTTGCCGCCGTGGTCCACACCGGCAGCCCTTGGCTGGGTTTTGCCGCCGGGATGCTGGCAGGCGCCTTGTTGGCCGGGATCTTCGGCTGGCTGGTGATCTGGCTCGGCACCAACCAGTACGCCACAGGCCTGGCGCTGAGCTTGTTTGGCGTCGGCTTTTCTGCCTTTGTCGGCATCGGCTATGTGCAGGCGCGCCTGCCCGAGATCCCCAAATTCACGCTCCCCTGGTTGCGCGATTTGCCGCTTATTGGCCCGGCACTGTTTCGCCAGCATCCGCTGGTGTATCTGACGGTGGCATTTGCTGCTGCGCTGGTGTGGTTTCTGTACCGCACCCGCGCTGGTCTCATCCTGCGCTCTGTCGGGGAATCGCCTGAGTCGGCGCATGCCCTGGGCTATCCGGTGCGCCGTATCCGTCTGGCGGCGGTGATGGCGGGCGGTGCGCTGTGCGGGCTCTCAGGGGCGTTCATCTCCACCGTGTACACGCCCTTGTGGGTGGAAAACATGGTGGCCGGGCGCGGCTGGATTGCGCTCGCACTCACCACCTTTGCGACGTGGCGGCCGGGTCGCGTGTTGCTGGGGGCCTATTTGTTTGGCGGTGTCACCATGCTGCAGTTCCACCTGCAGGCATCGGGAGTGCAAGTGCCCAGCCAATGGCTCAGCATGCTGCCCTACCTGGCCACCATCGTGGTGTTGGCGCTCATTTCACGCAACCCGGCCTGGATTCGCGTGAACATGCCGGCTTCGCTCGGCAAGCCTTTCTACCCCGGTTCGTGAATCGCGCTGTAACACTTCATAATCATCGTTTTTGTCCCGCTAGTTTGTATATCAACCAACAAGGAAACCCGACATGACCGACCTGCACAAACGCGCACTCATCAAAGTGGCCGCAATGTCCGCCGTGGCCGCCGCCGCGCTTGTGGGCTGTGGCAAGAAGGAGGAGCCGCCAGCGCCTGCTGCTGCTGCCCCCGAGCCAGCGGCCGCAGCGCCTGCCCCAGCCACCGAGCCGCTGAAGATCGCGTTTGCCTATGTGGGCCCGGTCGGAGACGGCGGCTGGTCGTTTGCGCACGACAACGCGCGCAAGGCGATCCAGAAGGAATTTGGCGACAAGATCGACGCTTCCACCTACGTCGAGAGCGTGCCCGAGTCGGCCGACGCCGAGCGCGTGCTGCGCGATTTTGTCAGCCAAGGCGCAAAAATGGTCTTTGGCACCACTTTTGGCTACATGGAATCCATGGTCAAGGTCGCTGCCGACAACCCGGACGTCAAGTTCGAGCACGCCACCGGCTACAAGACCGCGCCAAACCTGCGCACCTACGACAGCCGCACCTATGAGGGCGCGTACATGGCGGGCGTGATCGCGGGCGGCATGACCAAGACGAACACGCTGGGCGTGGTCGGTTCGGTGCCGATCCCCGAGGTGCTGCGCAACATCAACAGCTTCACGCTGGGCGCGCAAAGCGTGAACCCGAAGATCCAGACCAAGGTGGTCTGGGTGAACGAGTGGTTCAGCCCACCCAAGGAAACCGAAGCCGCCACTTCGCTGATCAATGGCGGCGCCGACGTCTTGTTTCAGAACACCGACTCACCCGCAGTGCTGAAAACGGCGCAGGAAAAAGGCAAGCGCGCCTTTGGCTGGGATTCGGACATGACCGCCTACGGCCCCAAGGCGCACCTGGGTTCGGCCATCATCAACTGGACGCCTTACTACACCAAGGCCGTCAAGGATGCGCTTGACGGCACCTGGACCACCGGTCAGGCCTGGTGGGGCGTGAAGGAGGGCGCCATCGACCTGGTGTCCATCGCCGACGACGTGCCGGCCGACATCAAAGCCAAGGTGGAGGAAGTCAAGGCCGGCCTGAAGGACGGCAGCTTCCATATCTGGAAGGGCCCACTCGTTGACAACACCGGCAAGGAAGTGATCGCTGCCGGCGCTGTAGCCGACGACAAGTTCCTCGGTGGCGTGAACTTCTACGTCAAGGGCGTGGAAGGCAACGTGCCCGGCGGCGACAAGAAATAAGCACGCGCGCCCGCAAAGGCGCATGTGTCCCGGGCCGCCTTCGGGCGGCCTTTTGCATTGATCAGGAGAATGCCGTGTTCGCACCCCCCGCCATCGCCAAAGCGCATCTACCGGCCTTGCTGTGTGCCATGCCCAAGGCCGAGCTGCACATCCACATCGAGGGTTCCCTGGAGCCCGAGCTGATCTTTGAGCTGGCCCAGCGCAATGGCGTGGCGCTGCCCTACGCCAATGTGGCGGCGCTGCGCAGCGCCTACGCATTCACCGATTTGCAGAGTTTTCTCGACATCTACTACGCCGGTGCCAGTGTGCTTCTGCACGAGCAGGATTTTTACGACATGGCGCGCGCCTACCTGAAGCGCGCGGCTGCAGACCATGTGGTGCGCGCGGAAATCTTCTTTGACCCGCAAACCCATACCGCGCGCGGCGTATCCATGGAGGCCGTGGTGCACGGCCTGCACCGCGCCTGCGAGGACGCGCGCCGCGAATTCGGCATCAGTGCGGCATTGATTCTGTGTTTCCTGCGCCATCTGAGCGAGGAGGACGCCTTTGCCACGCTGGAGCAGGCGCTGCCGTTTCGGGACAAATTTATTGGCGTGGGACTCGATTCGAGCGAACTTGGCCACCCGCCGGAAAAGTTCGCCCGCGTGTTTGCGCGCTGCGGCGAGCTGGGGCTGCACCGCGTCGCCCATGCCGGCGAGGAGGGGCCGCCCGCCTACATCTGGAGTGCGCTTGACGTGCTGCACGTGGAGCGCCTCGACCACGGCGTGCAGGCGTTGCAAGACCCCGCCCTGGTCACGCGCCTGGCCGCCGAGCGCACCCCACTGACCGTATGCCCGCTTTCAAACCAGAAGCTGTGCGTGTTTCCTGATCTGAAACAGCACAACCTGCGGCAGTTGCTGGACGCGGGCCTGTGCGCCATGGTCAATTCCGACGACCCGGCGTACTTTGGCGGCTACCTGAACGACAATTTTCTGCAGGTGTTTGCGGCGACGGGCATGGATTCGCGCCATGCCTGGCAGTTGGCTGTCAACAGCTTTGAAGCAAGTTTTGTCTCGGAGTCGGAGAAGCAAAGCTGGCACGCGCAACTTGCTGCCGTGTTTGCAGACTTTGCAGCGCGCCCGGCTTGACGTGCGCGCGCCTCCGGCGTTTGCGCACCACTTGTCCAAAGGCTTGTCCACAGCCTGCGCACAGGCTTGTGCGGTGACGCCGGCCGCGTGGGCCGATACGATGCCGGTCTTGACCCTAGGAAATCCATGTCCGAATTCATGATCCCCGTCGCTGAAGAGTTCGCGCCTTACGACCACCAGATCGCGCAGCTGCGCGTGCCGCCGCATTCGACCGAGGCCGAATCCAGCGTGCTCGGCGGCCTGCTGCTCGACAACCAGGCTTGGGACCGTGTCGGCGACCTGCTGAACGAAAGCGATTTCTACCGCTTCGAGCACCGCCTCATCTACGCAGGCATCGCAAAATTGGTCAACGCCAGCAAGCCGGCCGACGTCATCACGGTGTACGAGCAGCTCCAAAGCATTGGCAAGTCGGAAGAAATCGGCGGCCTGGCCTACCTGAACTCGCTGGCGCAGTACGTGCCGAGTGCCAGCAACATCCGCCGCTACGCCGAAATCGTGCGCGAGCGCGCCATCCTGCGCAAACTCGTCACCGCCAGCGACGAAATCGCCACGGCGGCCTTTAACACGCAGGGCCGGCCAGTCGACAAGATTCTGGACGAGGCCGAGCAAAAAATCTTCCACATCGGTGAGGAAGGCTTGCGCATGAAGCAGGGCTTCCAGGGCATGGACACCCTGGTCGTCAACCTGCTCGACCGCGTGCAGGAGATGGCGGACAACCCCAACGACATCACCGGCGTGCCCACGGGTTTCATCGACCTCGACCGCATGACCTCGGGCCTGCAGGCCGGGGACATGGTGGTGCTGGCAGCGCGCCCGTCCATGGGCAAGAC
>JAUCDU010000057.1:0-11183 GCA_034674825.1 Giesbergeria sp. | reverse complement strand
AAGCCGTGGCGGTCTTCGCCGTAGTCGACAAAGCAGGCTTCCAGCGAAGGCTCGACGCGCGTGACGACGGCCTTGTAGATGTTGCCCTTGCGCTGCTCGCGCCCTTCGATTTCGATTTCGTAGTCGAGCAGTTTTTGCCCGTCAACGATGGCCAGGCGGCGCTCTTCGGGCTGCGTGGCGTTGATCAGCATCCGTTTCATGATGCGTTTCCTTCTCAGTGTGGCGGGGCCGGCGGCGCGCTAAAAAAGTGGCGCGCGGCGGGCCTTCCGGAAAATCCAAACAAAAGCTCGCGCGCGCCAAACGGCGCTTGCGCAAAGCCAACGGTGCCTGGACGGACGCCTTGAAACGAAGGGAATTGCCTGCAATCGCCGAAACCTGCCGTGCCTTAAAGGCAGAGCAGGAGCGGCGGGGGCGCGTGGAAGGGGGCGAGCCTGGGCGAGGGCATTGGTGCTACTGAAAAAGTAGCTGCCTGCGCAGGTGAGGCAAGCGCTGGAGCACAATATGGAACCCGTGGCAACGGCAGACGCCATTGCCACAAGGAGATCCATTTCATAACCAGAGCCAGCATGTGTTCGCTTCGATCCGTTGGCAGGCGCCGCCTCGTGGGGGATGCCTGCCAACCAAGTATTCCGTATCGGTGTTTCAATGTGTCCGCCCCCGAATGCAGCACCGGCCACAGCAGGCAACTGGCCTACCGTTTGCAAGTGCAACGCCCGCTGGCATCGACCTGCCTGCGCAAGGGGAAATGGTCGTGTGGACTAAACTCCAGACAAATCAACCACTTACAAAATAGTGCGCAGGTGAATCAGATTATAGGGGCCAAACACTCCGCGCACCCGGCGCCCGTTGCCGCGCGCCTTCAGACCGTGGACGCCGATTCGGCGGGCCAGCGGCTGGACAATTTCCTGCTGCGCGAGCTCAAAGGGGTTCCCAAGACGCATGTCTACCGCATCATCCGCAGCGGCGAGGTGCGCGTGAACAAGGGCCGTGCCGGTGCCGACACGCGGCTGCAGGACGGCGACGTCGTGCGGGTGCCGCCGGTGCGCGTTTCGGACCGCATGGCGGAGAAGGCTGAGCACTCGGCACCCGCGCGCGAGTTTCCCGTGCTGCTGGACGACGACTGGGTGCTGGCGATCGACAAACCTTCCGGCGTGGCCGTGCACGGCGGCAGCGGCGTCAGCTTCGGGGTCATTGAGCAATTGCGCCAAGCGCGTCCGCAGGCGCGCTTTCTGGAACTGGTGCACCGGCTGGACCGCGAGACCTCAGGCATCTTGCTGCTCGCGAAGAAGCGCAGCGCGCTCACCCACCTGCAATCGCAGTTCCGCGAGCGCGAGACCGGCAAAACCTACCTGGCCCTGGTCGTCGGTGCCTGGCAGGCGAACAAGAAGGTCATTGACACCCCGCTGCACAAGTATTTGCTGCCCGATGGCGAGCGCCGGGTGCGCACGACCACCCCGGACGACCCGGATGGCATGCGCTCCATCACCCTGGTCAAACTCCGCCAACGCGTGCCGGCGCGCCCCGAGGCGGGCCTGCCCGATTTTTCCCTGCTGGAAGTGACCATCAAGACCGGCCGCACGCACCAGATACGCGTCCACCTGGCCAGCCAGGGCTGCCCGATAGCCGGCGACGACAAGTACGGCAACTTTGAGCTCAACCGCCAGCTGCAGCGCGCCGGCCTCAAGCGTATGTACCTGCATGCCTGGCGCCTGCAATTCACCCATCCGTCGACGAGCGAGCGCACCGAACTGCAGGCCGCTTTGCCGCCCGACCTCGCCACTTTTTGCCCGCTTGTATGACCGCTTCCCTTGCGCCGCGCCGTTTTGACCTCATTGCCTTCGACTGGGACGGCACGCTGTTTGACTCCACCGCCATCATCGTGCGCTGCATTCAGGAGGCGGTGTGCGACGTTGGCGGTGCGCGGCCGACCGACCTGGCCGCGAATTACGTGATTGGCATGGCGCTCGCGCAGGCGCTGGCGCACGCCGCGCCCGACGTGGCGCCCGCGCTGTACCCCGAGCTGGGCCGGCGCTACCGCTACCACTACGCGCGCCACCAGGACGACCTGGTGCTGTTTGCCGGCGTGCTGCCCTTGCTCGAGCAACTGCGCGCACGCGGTTATTTGCTGGCGGTGGCCACGGGAAAGAGCCGCCGTGGGCTGGACGAGGCTTTGCACAACGTGCAGCTGCGCGGCATGTTCGATGGCTCGCGCACCGCAGACGAAACTACCGGCAAGCCCCATCCGCTCATGCTGCAGGAACTGATGGCCGAGTTCGGCGTGCCAGCCGATCGCGTGCTGATGATTGGCGACACCACCCACGACCTGCAGATGGCGCAAAGCGCTGGTTGCGCCAGTGTCGGGGTGGCTTACGGAGCGCACCCGAGCAGCGCGTTTGCCGCGCTCTCGCCGCTCTACGTGGCCGATTCCGTGGCGGATCTGGCGGCCTGGCTGGGGCAGAACGCGTGAGCGAACCCCAGGCTCTCGACCTGTGCGCCAGCGCATCGTTGGAAGACAGCGGTGCGGCGGTGGCCTTCGATGTCGTGTACCGGGGCGAAGCCTGTCGGGCCTTTGCCATCCGCTATGAGGGCCAGGTGCATGCCTACCTGAACCGCT
The DNA here is from genome assembly GCA_034674825.1 of Giesbergeria sp. Classification (GTDB taxonomy): domain Bacteria; phylum Pseudomonadota; class Gammaproteobacteria; order Burkholderiales; family Burkholderiaceae_C; genus Simplicispira. The sequence goes on along the minus strand of JAUCDU010000057.1, from coordinate 8,569 downwards.
GCGGCCACGTGCCCATGGAAATGGATTACGTGGACGGGCAGTTCTTCGACAGCACTGGCCAGTGGTTGATGTGCGCCACGCACGGCGCCACCTACGCGCCGCAAAGCGGCAGCTGTGTGGCCGGTCCGTGCCTGCGGGGACTGGTCAAGGTCGCGGTCTCGGAGGCGGCTGGTCGGGTGCACTGGCATACTTCGCCAGACCTTCAGCCACCGCAATGGTGATATGCGAGATTCCCACAATTCGATCCCGGGATCAGACCAAAAAGACCCGTTAGCGCCCGATATATGGGCGAAAGAAGCTATGAATTCAGAAGTAAAAAAGGATGCAGCCAACAGCGGTTGGGAGCGTGGCGTGCTGGAAGAACTGGTGCTTGCCACGGTGCGCGAGCAGCGCGCGGCGCGGCGTTGGCGCATCTTTATGCGCATGCTGTGGCTGCTGCTCATCGCAGGTATCGCCTGGGCAGTGTTCTCGCGCGACATTGGCACTGCCACGAAAAGCGGCCCACATACGGCGGTGGTGGAGATCAAGGGCGAGATTTCCTCGGACAGCAACGCCAGCGCCGAATACATCATGGCCGCGATGCGCAGTGCGTTCGAAGACGAAGGCTCCAAGGCCGTCGTGTTGCTGGTCAACTCGCCCGGTGGCAGCCCGGTGCAGGCGGGGATGATCAACGACGAAATCGTGCGCCTCAAGGCCAGGTACAACAAGCCTGTGTACGCCGTGGTGGAAGAGACTTGCGCGTCGGCTGCGTATTACATCGCCGCTGCGGCAGACGAGATTTTTGTCGACAAGGCCAGCATCGTGGGCAGCATTGGCGTGCTCATGGACGGGTTTGGCTTTACCGGCACCATGGAAAAGCTCGGTGTCGAGCGCCGCTTGCTTACTGCTGGTGAAAACAAGGGCTTTCTCGACCCATTCAGTCCGCAGACGGAAACGCAGCGCGCCTTTGCCCAGAAGATGCTCAACCAGATACACCAGCAGTTCATTGCCGTGGTGAAGGCCGGTCGGGGTGATCGGCTCAAGGAAACCCCCGAGATATTCAGCGGACTCTTCTGGACCGGACAACAGGCCATCGACCTGGGTTTGGCCGATCGGTTCGGCAGCCTGGACCAGGTGGCACGCGACGTGGTCAAGGCCGAGGAGGTGATCGACTACACCCGGCGCGAGAACGTCGCCGAGCGTCTGGCCAAGCGCTTTGGCGCCGCCTTTGGCGCTGGCGCCCTGCGCGCCGCGCAGTCCGCTGCACCGCAACTGCGGTGAGGAGCCGCCGCATGGAATGGCTCGATCAGGTGCGATGGGACGCGAACGGCCTGGTGCCGGTGATTGCGCAGGAGCGCGGCACGGGCGACGTGCTGATGTTTGCCTGGATGAACCGCGAGGCCTTGCAGAAAACGGCAGAGCTCGGCCGCGCGGTGTACTTCAGCCGCTCGCGTGGCAAGCTCTGGTTCAAAGGCGAAGAATCGGGCCATGTGCAGGATGTGCATGAGATCCGCATCGACTGTGACCAGGACGTCATTTTGCTCAGCGTCACCCAGCGCGGCCACGAGCCTGGTATCGCCTGCCACACCGGCCGGCACAGCTGCTTTTTCAGCGTGCTTGAGGACGGACAGTGGACCGCGAAGGAGCCGGTCTTGAAAGACCCGGCTTCCATCTACAAGTGAATGCAATGCAAGAACCCACACCATCGACAGCAGACGAGGGCGCGCTTGCGCGTCTCGCCGCCACCATCGAGAGCCGCAAGCCTGCGCATGGCGGCAACCCGGACACAAGCTACGTCGCGCGGTTGCTGTACAAAGGGCCTGACGCCTTCCTGAAGAAAATTGGCGAGGAAGCCACCGAGGTGGTGATGGCGGCCAAGGACCTGGACCACGGCGGCGACCGCAGCAAGTTCGTCGGCGAAGTGGCCGACCTGTGGTTTCATACCCTGGTAGCGCTTGCGCACTACGGCTCGTCGCCGCACGAGGTGATCGCCGAACTGGAACGCCGCGCCGGCACCAGTGGCATCGAGGAAAAAGCCTTGCGCAAGGCGCAACACCGTGCCACCGAGGAGGGGCAAGCATGAACGACATCATCGACATTCCAAATAGTGACGAACGTGCCGAAGGGCTCAAGGCCTGGGGCTGGGTGAGCTATGTGCTGCACCTGATCGTGGCGCTTGGTGCCGTCATTCCGGGCGCCCAGCCCGGCGCATTGCTGCTGGTGATTGCGCTCGTCATTGACCTCGTCAAGCGCTCTGACGCCGAAGGCACCTGGCAAGCCAGCCATTTTTCCTGGCGCATCCGTACGGTGCTTTGGGCGGGGGTGCTGTACATCGTCACGGCGCCGCTGTGGCTGCTGTTCTTCATCCCAGGGTGGATTGCGTGGTGCCTGATTTCGCTCTGGTTTCTCTACCGCATCGTACGCGGCATGGTCGCCATGAACCAGAGCCGCGCGCTCAATGGCTAAGGCACAGGCGGACCGGCAGGTCTTGAGTCTTGCACTGCAAGGCGGTGGTTCGCACGGTGCGTTGACCTGGGGCGTGCTGGACGCGCTGCTGGAAGACGGAAATGTCGATTTCGACGGCATCAGCGGCACCAGCGCTGGCGCCATGAATGCCGTTGCGCTGGCCCATGGCTTCGCGCAAGCGGCCGAAAAGACCTCCGATCCCGACGAAGTTCGCACAGAAGGCGCGCGCTTGGCGCGGTTGGGGCTGACAAGCTTGTGGGAGGGCGTTGGACGGCTTGGCGGGCCGGGCTCAATGGTGCTGCCCGCGATCGCCTGGATGACGCCCTGGCTCGCGCCTGCGCAGTCCAATCCGCTGGACATCAATCCGCTGCGCAAGTTGCTGGAGCGCGAAATTGATTTCACGCTGCTGGCCAAGGCGCATGCCGGGGTGCCGCGTGTGTTTGTCTGCGCCACCAACGTGCGCACCGGACGCGGCAAGATATTTTCCGGTGCAGGAATCAGCGCGGCTGCGGTCATGGCATCTGCCTGCCTGCCCATGGTGTTTCGGCCGGTGGAAATCGACGGTCAAGCCTATTGGGACGGTGGCTACTCGGGCAATCCGGCCCTGTACCCGCTCATTTACGCGGCCGACTGTCGGGACATTTTGCTGGTGCAGATCAACCCGATTGAGCACGATGAGGTGCCCGACACGGTGCCCGAAATCATGGACCGCATGAACGAAGTCAACTTCAATGCCTGCCTGCTGGCCGAGTTGCGCGCAATTGAATTTGTGCGGCGGCTGCTGCATGAAGGAAAACTCGACCCCGAACAGTACAAGGACATTCGCATGCACCGCATCGACGGCGGCGCTGCGTTGTCGGAGTTCGGCGCGGCGAGCAAGGCGGGTGCCGATTTGAACTTCGTGCGCAAGCTGTTTGAACTTGGCCGCAAGGCCGGCGCCGAATGGCTGGCAGCGCACCGCAAAGACCTCGGTGTACGCGCCACTTTGCATCTCACGCAAAATGCCACTTAACCCAAGCACTGCCATGCACGACGACAACTGCCTTTTTTGCAAGATCACTGCAGGAGAAATCCCATCCCGCAAAGTCTATGAAGACGAGGAACTCCTTGTGTTTCATGACATCCACCCCCATGCGCCGGTCCATTTTCTGATCGTGCCGCGCGTGCATCTGCCGTCCATGGCCCAAGTGCAACCGGAACATGCGGGACTGCTCGGGCGCATGATGACCCTGGCGCCGCGCCTGGCGCTGGAACAGGGGTGCCGGCCGTACCCGGACGGTGGTTTTCGGATCGTGGTGAACACCGGGCGCGAGGGGGGGCAGGAGGTGGACCATCTGCACATGCACGTCATGGGTGGCCCGCGTCCCTGGCTCAAAGGTTGACGTTGCGGCGAGTGCGTGGGGGTGATTGCAAGCTGATTGCAAGCCGGACCCTCCGCGCCATCTAAAATGGTTTGCATTCCTTAGGAGATTCTCATGGGCTCGTTTTCCATCTGGCACTGGCTGATAGTGCTGCTGATCGTGGTCATGGTGTTTGGCACCAAAAAGCTCAAGAACATGGGCTCGGACCTGGGTGGCGCCGTCAAGGGCTTCAAGGACGGCATGAAGGACGGCTCGGCGGACGACGCTGCGCCTGTGCCACCACCCTCACAAGTCACCAACGCCGCTGCCACACCTGATCCGTCGACCATCGACGTGCAGGCCAAGCAAAAGAGCTGATCGCTTGCACGCCGGCGCCCCCGCATGATCGATATTGGTCTCTCGAAGATGGCGCTGATCGGCGTGGTCGCGCTCATCGTCGTCGGGCCCGAAAAGCTGCCGCGGGTGGCACGCACGGTCGGCACGCTGCTGGGCAAAGCGCAGCGTTATGTGGCCGACGTCAAATCCGAAGTCAACCGCTCCATGGAGCTCGATGAGCTGCGCAAGATGAAGGAGACGGTGGAGGGCGCTGCCCGAGATGTGGAGCAGAGCATCCACACCAGTGCCCGCGATTTCGAGCGCGATATGACCGATGCTGTCAACAACGCAGACGCTGAGTACCTGTCCGATTCGCAGAGCAGCGTGGTTCCCGCCTACCGCAATCCGGGCAAGAACTGGCGCCTCAAACGCGGCGCCACACCCCAGTGGTACAAGTCGCGCGCCGGTGTTCGCACCAGTGCGCAGTCGGGCGCCGCGCGCGTTGCGCGCTATCGCCCACAGAAATTTCACTGAACGCTGCGCCGCCAGCCGCGCGGCTTCGGGTCTAGCTCTCCCGGTACTCTCTGCCCATGTCCCAAAGCCCTTCTTCAGACGACGAACTCGCCGGTACCGAGCAACCCTTTGTGCAGCACCTATTGGAGCTGCGTGATCGCTTGGTCAAGGCCATTGTCGCGATCGGTGTGGTGGCGGCTGTGCTGTTTTTCTTCCCTGGCCCAGGTGCACTCTACGACCTGCTTGCGGCCCCTTTGGTCGCGCATTTGCCCAAGGGTGCGACGCTGATTGCGACGTCGGTGATTTCACCATTCATGGTGCCGCTCAAGATCCTGCTGATGTCGGCCTTCATGATTGCGCTGCCGATAGTGCTCTGGCAAGCATGGGGCTTCATCGCGCCCGGGTTGTATCTGCACGAGAAAAAACTGGTGCTGCCGCTGGTGGTTTCGAGCACGCTGCTGTTTCTGTTTGGCGTGGCCTTTTGCTACTTTTTCGTGTTCGGCAAGGTGTTTGCCTTCATCCAGAGCTTTGCGCCCAAAAGCATTACGGCTGCGCCAGACATTGAAGCCTACCTGAGCTTCGTCATCACGATGTTCATCGCCTTTGGGCTGGCGTTCGAGGTGCCCATCGTCGTGGTCGTGCTGGCGCGCCTGGGTATCGTTAGCGTGGCGCAGCTACAGAGCTTTCGTGGCTACTTCATCGTGCTCGCCTTCGTCATCGCGGCCATCGTCACGCCACCGGACGTGGTCTCGCAACTGGCGTTGGCCATTCCGATGGTGCTGCTTTACCAGCTCGGTATCTGGGCGGCCCAGGTCTTTATTCGCCACACCAAGGCACCTGACGATGCCGACGAAAATGCCGACGCGAAAGCTTCAGAATCCAAGGACTCGTAGAGCGCTGCAATTTACAACAAAATTGGCCTCCAGCGCTTATCTGGTAAGCGCTGGCAGCTATTGAATAAAGAGCGCTTTCACACGCTCTGCGCCGTTGACTCTCGCGTCCTACAGCCGTTCTTTCACATAGGACGGGCGGTCCATGTCCACGATTTCCACGGAGAGTTGCACCAGCATGCCCTCCGGTTTGGGCGTGCGCCGGCGCAGCACGGCGGCGACGCGCTCTGCCAAGTCTTGCTTGGCCCCGGGCGAGCGCCCGGCGAGCAGACGCAACTGGGCGTGCACGAAGCCGCGGGGCGCAGATTCTGTGCCTACCGCAAAGCTGGTCTGGCTGACGAAGCGGGTTTTCAGATCGGCCTCGGTTTGCACTTCCGGGCTGCCGCAGACGGCCTCGTTGAGTTCTGCCAGCGCCTTGCGCTCGGGAAACGGTGCCAGGTTGGCGGAATATTCGACGATGAGATGCGGCATGGGAATCCTTGGGAGCTGCGCACGCGGTCATTGGGCGCCAATCGCCATCATGCCCCAATGCGTCGAACGCTCAGCGTTTCAGTGAGTTTCAGTGAGTTTCAGTGAGTTTCAGTGAGTTTCAGTGAGTTTCAGTGAGCTGGCGCGTTTTGCACATGTGCTGGCGCGTTTGGCGATGGCATTTGGTGCAGGCTGGGACAACAATGTGCCCTGTCAGTCACTTACGCACGCCCCATGAACAACGCTCCATCTTCCGCCGCTTCCAGTGGCTCCACAGGCGCCTTGCCTGAAATGTCGGCTGCAGCGGCTGTGCCGCTCTTGATTCCGACGCATGCACCGGTTCTGGTGACGGGGGCGAGCGGCTATGTCGCGGGCTGGCTGGCGCAACGGCTGGTGCAAGCGGGCGTCACGGTACACGCCGCCGTTCGTGATCCTGGCGACCACGCCAAGTTGGCCCATTTGCGCGCCATGTCGGACGCCGGGCCGGGCAAGGTGCGCTTCTTTGCCAGCGACTTGTTGCAGCCGGGCTCGTATCAGGACGCGATGGCCGGGTGCGAGGTGGTTTTTCACACCGCCTCGCCGTTTGTGATGGCCGTGCAGGATGCCCAGCGCGATCTCATCGACCCGGCAGTGCAAGGCACACGCAATGTGTTGGCGCAAGCCTCAGGCACCGCTTCAGTGCGCCGAGTGGTACTCACGAGTTCCTGCGCGGCGATCTATACCGACGCGGCCGATTGCGCGGCCGCGCCAAAGGGCATGCTCACCGAGGCGGTGTGGAACGACACGGCTTCGCTGGCGTACCAGCCGTATTCCTATTCCAAGACGCTCGCCGAGCGCGAAGCATGGCGGCTGGCAGACGCCCAATCGCAATGGCAGCTGGTGGTTCTCAACCCGTCGCTTGTCATCGGGCCGGCCACGCAGGCGCATCCCACCTCGGAGAGCTTCGGCATCGTGCGCCAACTCGCAGACGGCAGATCCAGGGCGGGCGTCCCGCGCGTCGGCTTGGGAGCGGTGGACGTGCGCGACGTGGCACAGGCGCATCTTGCCGCCGCCTACCTGCCAAACGCCCAGGGGCGGCACATCGTCTCGGCACACAACACCGACCTGCTGGCGCTTGCACAAACCTTGCTGCCCCGCTTTGGTGACCGGCTGCCGCTGCCGCGGCGGGCCTTGCCCAAATGGCTGGTCTGGCTGGTGGCGCCGTGGGCCGGCCTGACGCGCCGGTTTGTGGCGCGCAATGTGGGGCACCGCTGGCAGGCCGACAACTCCAAAGGCCGCACTGCGCTGGGCCTTCACTACCGGCCCTTGCGCGAATCCATGGAAGACATGATGGCCTACATGATTGCAACCGGGCAGGTCGTCGCGGACGCCCGACCGGCCCGACCTTGATGTCTAGAGCGCCGCAATGCACAACCTCCGATTTCCGCTCGATCCCGCCTGGCGCATGCTGGCAGCCGACTTGCAGCTCGATTTCGGCGCGGTCCTGGCGCACGCCGGCCTGCCGGCCGACCTGTTTGCGCGCGACGACATGTCGCTGGCACTGGGTGAATACCTGAGGCTGTGGCAGGCCATGGAGCAGGTGCTGGAGGACCCTGCCTTTCCTGTCGCCCTGGTGCCCCGCCTGCGCCACGAGGGCTTCGATCCGGCACTGTTTGCGGCCTTTTGCAGCCCCGATCTGGCGACCGCGCTGCAGCGGCTGGCCCGCTTCAAGGCCTTGAAAGGGCCGCTTGCGTTGGATGTCCACCATAGCCCGAGCGGTCTGCAGATTCGCTTGCAGATGCACGGCGTGGATGCTGCCAGCCTGCCGAGCAGCCTTGTCGGCACGGAGCTTGTCTTTTTTGTCCACTTGGCACGCAGCGGAACGGGTCTGCAGGTGCGTCCCCTGCGTGTCGAGTCGCCTGTGGCGCTGCCGGACTTGGGCGTGTACGAAGCGTATTTCGGCGCGCCCGTGACGCGGGGGGCTGCCATGGCGCTGGTGTTTGCGCACGAGGATGCACGCCTGCCTTTCGTCTCGCGCAATGAGCTGCTATGGCGCCATTTCGAGCCGGCACTGCAACAGCGCCTGGACCGGCTGAAAACGCAGGCGTCCATGGAGGATCGTGTGCGCGCGTGCCTGCTGGAACAATTGCCGGCCGGAGCGCCGGGCATGGACGAGGTGGCGCGCCGCCTGCTGATAGGCCGGCGGACTTTGCAGCGCCGCCTGGGCGAGGAGGGGCAGACCTTTCAAGCCGTGGTGCGAGCGCTGCGGGCTGACCTGGCGGCCCATTACCTGGGGCGTGCCGATCTCTCGATTGCGCAAATCGGCTACCTGCTCGGTTTTGACGATCCGGGCTCGTTCTCGCGCACCTACCGCAGCTGGACCGGTCGAGCGCCCGAGCAAACGCGGGCGCTGGCGCTGCGCGCTTGAGCCGCCGTGCGTGGCTACGACAGCTCTTGCGTCGGCACGTGGTCGCGCAGCGCGCACTGGCGGTTGTGGGCGTCCACGAACACCAGCTTGGGGTGGTGGTTGGCTACGTCCGCCTCCGGCACCTGGGCAAAGGCGGCAATGATGAGCAGGTCGCCCACGCTGGCGCGGCG
>JAUCDU010000056.1:0-11354 GCA_034674825.1 Giesbergeria sp. | reverse complement strand
CCAAGCTGTGCTCTAGACTTGCCGCCATGCATCTCCCTCTGGCTCAGCTTCCGACGCAATTGCAACGCGGCCTGGCGCCGCTGTACCTGCTGCACGGCGATGAAGCCCTGTTGGTGGAAGAAGCCGCCGATGCCATTCGCGCTGCTGCGCGCGCTGCCGGCCATACCGAGCGCCATGTGTTTGTCGCCAGTGGCGCACGCTTTGACTGGAGCACGGTGCTGGCGGCAGGCGGCAGCCTGAGCCTGTTCGCCGACCGCCAGACGGTGGAAATCCGCGTGCCCTCGGGCAAACCTGGCAAGGACGGCAGTGCCGCGCTGCAGCAGCTTGCCTCTGCTGCCGAGCCGGGCAGCAGCACGCTCACCATGGTGCTGCTGCCCCGGGCGGACAAGGCGACACGCACGGGCGCATGGTTCAGCGCGCTGGCAGATGCGGGCGTGGCTGTGCAAGTGGACTCGGTCGAGCGCCAGGCGCTGCCGCAATGGATTGCCCAGCGAATGTCGGCGCAAGGCCAGCGCGTGCTGCCCGGCGAGGAGGGCCAGCGCACGCTGCAGTTCTTTGCCGACCGCGTCGAGGGCAATCTGCTGGCTGCGCACCAGGAAATCCAGAAGCTGGGCCTGCTGTACCCGGCGGGTGATCTGTGCCTGGAGCAGGTCGAGACGGCGGTGCTCAATGTGGCGCGCTACGACGTTTTCAAATTGTCCGAGGCGGTATTGGCGGGGCAGGTGCTGCGCGTGCAGCGCATGCTCGACGGCCTGGAGGCCGAGGGCACGGCGGCGGTGCTGGTGCATTGGGCGCTGTCGGACGATATTCGCGCCCTCAAGCGCGTGGCCGATGCCATGGCGGCCGGGCGGCCACTGCCGATGGCGCTGCGCGAAGCGCGCGTCTGGGGCGCCAAGGAAAAACTCTATGAACGGGTGCTCAGCCACCTGGCGCCATCCACCGCGGGGCGCTTGCTGCAGTCCGCCCACCTGGTCGATGGCATCGTCAAAGGCCTCAAGGTGCCTGACTGGCCGCAGCAGCCCTGGCAGGCCTTGCAGCGGCTGGCGCTGCAGTGCGCGCGAGCCTTTGCGGCTGCGCGCTGACGCGCCTGGGCGGGTGCGCTCTTAGCTGGCGTTTTCGACGAAGGTCACTTGCATGTTGACCCGGTACGCTTTGATGCGGCCGCCCTCGACCGTCACCTTCTGCTCCTTGATCCAGGCGCCGCGCACGGTGGAGGCATCCTTGCAGGCGCTCGCGATGCCCTTGGTGATCGCATCTTCGAAACTTGTGGTGCTGGTGGCGCTGACTTCAATGACCTTGGCTACGCTCATGGGGAACTCCTGTTTGGGGACAAAAGAAGCATCTTCCTGGCCCACGGCAGTCGGACGTGTGGGACAGTGCCCTCCAGCGCAGTAGTCTGGCTGGCCGCTTGGTCTTCCGCGCCATCTGCCAGAATCGTGCCCATGAACGCCCTCAACGTCACCGAATACGTCCAGACCCTTGGTTTGCAGGCAAAAGTGGCCTCAGCGCTTATGGCGTCTGCGCCAGCAGCTATTAAAAATAAAGCACTGAAAGCGCTTGCGGCACTACTGCGCTCACAAGGGCCACAGCTCCAAGTGGCCAATGCACTGGATTTGGAGCGCGCACGCGCGGCTGGCCTGGCAGAACCCATGGTCGATCGGCTTGCGCTCACGCCCAAGGTACTGGAAACCTGCGCCCGGGGCTGCGAGCAGCTGGCCGCCATGCCCGACGTGATTGGCGAAATTCGCGGCCTGCAGCAGCAGGAGAGCGGTATCCGCGTGGGCCAGATGCGCGTGCCGATTGGTGTTTTCGGGATGATTTACGAAAGCCGCCCGAACGTCACCATCGAGGCGGCGAGTCTGGCGATCAAGAGCGGCAACGCCGCCATCCTGCGCGGCGGCTCCGAGGCCATCGAGTCCAACCGGGCACTGGCGCTGCTGGTGCAGCAGGCGCTGCAGGCCGCCGGCCTGCCGCAGGACGCGGTGCAACTGGTGCAGACCACCGACCGCGAAGCCGTGGGCCAGCTCATCGCCATGCCTGCGTTTGTGGATCTCATCATCCCGCGCGGTGGCAAGGGGTTGATCGAGCGCATCAGCGCTGGCGCCAAGGTGCCGGTGATCAAGCACCTGGACGGCAACTGCCACAGTTACGTGGACGACCCTTGCGATCTCGATATGGCGCTGCGCGTGGTGGACAATGCCAAGACGCAGAAGTACAGCCCCTGCAACGCCAGCGAAAGCCTGCTGGTGGCACGCGCGGTGGCGCCGGAGTTTTTGTCGCGCATCGGCGCCGTCTTCGCGAAAAAACAGGTCGAAATGCGGGTTTGCGCTGAATCCATGGCGTTGTTAGCTCCTGTTTCAGGAGCAAAACTGGTGCCCGCCACCGAGCAGGACTGGGCCGAGGAATACCTGGCACCGGTGATCAGCATCAAGGTGGTGGCAGGCGTGGACGAGGCCATCGCCCACATCAACCGCTATTCAAGCCACCACACCGACGCCATCCTGACGCGCGACCACCTGCATGCCCAGCAGTTTCTGCGCGAGGTCGATTCGGCCAGCGTCATGGTGAATGCCAGCACGCGGTTTGCCGACGGCTTCGAGTACGGGCTGGGCGCGGAAATCGGCATCAGCACCGACAAATTCCACGCCCGCGGCCCGGTGGGCATCGAAGGCTTGACCTCGCTCAAATGGGTGGTCTTGGGTCAGGGCGAGGTGCGCGGCTGAGGCGCCGCAGGCAGGCATGAAAATCATCATCCTCGGCGCCGGCCGCGTCGGCTGCAGCGTGGCGGAGAGCCTGGTGTCCGAGCGCAACGACATCACCGTCATCGATATTGACGCGCGGCGGGTGCGCGACCTCGAGTCGCGCTTTGACCTGCGCGGCGTCGTCGGCAACGGCATCGAGGCCAGCGTGCTGGCCGAGGCTGGCGCACGCGATACCGACCTGCTGATTGCCTGCGCCGCGCTGGACGAAACGAACCTGGTCTGTTGCAAGCTGGCGCAGCTTTTGTTCAATATCCCGACGCGCATCGCCCGCGTGCGCTCTTCCGGTTTCGACAGCGAAGCGCTGACCAGCAACGAAGGCTTTGGCGTCAGCCGCATCATTTGCCCGGAGGAGTCGCTGACGCGCTACATCGGCAAGCTGATCGAGCATCCCGAGGCCATGCAGGTGCGCGAGTTTGCCGGCGGCCGCGCCTGTCTGGTGTCCACACGCGCGCGCGCGGGCGCGCCCATGGTGGGCCAGAGCATTGGCGCCATCCGAGCCAGTACGCCGGAGCTGGCCATGCGCATTGTCGCCCTCTACCGGCGCTTTCCCGACGAGCCCGACCGTTTTGTTGCCTGCGATGGGGAGACGCGCATCGAGGGTGGTGACGAGGTGTTTGCGCTGTCTGCCAGCGAGAACATCGCGGCCGTGTTGCGCGGCCTGCACCGGCCGGTGGGGCATGTGACCCGCACGGTGCGGCGCGTCATGATTTCCGGCGGCGGCGCCGTAGGCTTGCGTCTGGCGCAGCAACTCGGGCAAGAGCCGGGGCGCTTTCACGTCAAGATTTTTGAGGACGATGCAGAGCGCTGCGTCGAGCTGGCGTCGATGCTCCCCTCCGAAGTGCTGGTGCTGCATGGCGAGGCCACGGACGAAGACCTGCTGGCGGCCGAAACCATCGAGGACGTGGACCTGTTCCTTGCGCTCAGCAACGACGACGAAAACAACATCATGGCGGCGCTGCTCGCCAAGCGCATGGGCGCGCGCCGCGTGCTGTCACTTATCAACCGGCGCAGCTACGCCGATTTGATGCACGGTACAGAAATCGACATTGCCCTCTCGCCTGCGCAGGCGATGCTGGGGGAACTGCTGGCGCATGTGCGCCGCGGCGACGTGCAGGCCGTGCACAGCCTGCGCCGGGGCGTGGCCGAGGCGCTGGAAATGGTGGCGCGGGGCGACCGCAAGACATCGCGCGTGGTCGGCCGCCGGGTGGACGAACTGCGTTTGCCGGCCGATGTACACATGGGCCTGATCGTGCGCGGCCTGCCAGACATGGGCGAGGCCGCCGAGCAGCCGCCAGAGGTCATCATTCCGCACAGCGACACGGTCATCGAGCAGGGCGACCATGTGGTGTTCTTCCTGCCCCACAAGCGCCTCGTGGGCGACGTGGAAAAGCTGTTTCGCGTCAGCGCAACATTCTTCTGAACGCCATGGCAGACGTGCTACCAGTCCTGCGGGTGCTTGGCATCCTGGTCATGCTGTTTGCCCTGGCGATGGGCGTGCCGCTGGCGGTTTCTCTCAACCAGCAAGACGGGGTGTGGCAGGTGTACCCGATTGCCATGGTGGTCGCATTGGTCAGCGGCGGGGCACTGACGGCGGGTTTGCGCCGCCACCGCCGTGAACTGCAGCCCCGTCATGGGGTGATGCTGGTGTCGCTCGCCTGGACGATGTTGCCGCTTGTAGCCTCGCTGCCGCTGACGCTGGCCAGCGGTTTGGTCGGGCGCCCGCTGTCGTTCACACACGCCTATTTCGAGGCCGTCTCTGGCCTGACCACCACCGGCGCGACGATTTTTACCGGGCTCGACACGCTCCCGGTCTCGGTCAATGTCTGGCGCACGCTGCTGCAATGGATTGGTGGCATGGGCATTCTGGTGCTGGCCGTGGCAGTGCTGCCCATGCTGGGCGTTGGCGGCAGCCAGCTCTTTAAAGCCGAGGCGGCCGGCCCGATTCGCGACACCAAGCTCACGCCGCGCATGACGGGCACCGCCAAGGGGCTGTGGGGGGTGTACGGAACGTTTTCGCTGGCCTGCGTGCTGGCCTACTGGCTCGCCGGCATGGAGCCGCTCGACGCCATGATGCACATGTTCAGCACCGTGAGCCTGGGCGGCATGTCGTCTCACGATGCAAGTTTCGGGCACTTTCGCTCGCCGCTGCTGGAATGGATAGCAGTGGGCTTCATGCTGCTTGCCAGTTGCAACTTCGCGCTGTATTTCATCGCCATGCGCAAGGGCCACGTGCGCGAGTTCATGGGCGACCCGGAAATGCGCGCCACGTTGGGAATACTGGTGGGTGCCGGGCTTTTCATTGCCGCGCTGCTCTGGATCAAAGGCGTGTACGCGCCGATCGAGGCGCTGCGCCAGGGTTTGTTTCACACCATTTCGGTGGCATCCACCACCGGCTATGCGAGCAGCGACTATCTTGGCTGGCCGGTGTTTGCGCCGGTGCTGATGCTGCTGCTGTCCGGTGTGGCGACCAGCGCAGGCTCCACGGGCGGCGGCATCAAGATGGTGCGGATGCTGATCTTGTTCAAGCAGGCCCAGCGCGAACTGACGCGCTTGGTGCACCCGAACGCCGTGCAGCCGGTACGCCTGGGCGGACGGGTGATCGGCAGCCCCATGATCTTCTCGGTGCTGGCGTTCATGTTGGTGTATGCGGCGACGCTGTTGCTGCTGACCATGGTGCTGCTGTTGACCGACCTGGACCTCGTGACTGCCTTCAGCGCCGTCATGGCGAGCCTGCACTGCATGGGGCCGGGCCTGGGCGCCGTCGGTCCAACCTCGACCTACGCTGCGCTCACCGATTTCCAGATCTGGGTCTGCACGCTGGCCATGGTGCTGGGGCGACTGGAGATTCTGAGTTTTCTGGCTTTGCTGACGCCTGCCTTCTGGCGTCGCTAAGCGGCGCCGGCACTTTTACAATCGCCTGATTCCTCTTGCAAGGCCCGCATGGTTCCGCACCTCATCACTGCCCTTACGGGGCCCATCAACGAGCTCGAGCAGCGCATCATTGACTCCATGCCGGCGACCGAGCGCTGGTTCCGTCTGGAATGGATGGAGCACACGCCGCCGTTCTATACGTCGGTGGACATTCGCAATGCCGGATTCAAACTGGCGCCGGTGGATACCAACCTCTTTCCGGGCGGCTGGAACAACCTGACGCCGGAAATGATGCCCCTGGCCGTGCAGGCGGCGATGGCGGCGATCGAAAAAATCTGCCCGGAAGCGCGCAACCTGCTCATCATTCCGGAGAACCACACGAGCAGCAGTTTCTACCTCAGCAACCTCGCGCAGCTGCAACGCATTTTCAATATGGCCGGGCTGAACGTGCGCATAGGCTCGGTCAGCCCGGACGTGAAGAAGACGACGGTGCTTGAGCTGCCGCACGGCGAGAGTCTGACCATCGAGCCGGTGGTGCGCACGCGCGGGCGCCTTGGGCTCAAGCATTTCGACCCCTGCACGATCTTGCTCAACAATGATTTGTCGGCTGGCGCGCCAGGCATTCTTGAGGATCTGCACGAGCAGTACCTGCTGCCGCCTTTGCACGCCGGGTGGAGCGTACGCCGCAAGAGCACGCACTTTCGAAGTTACGAAGAGGTTTGCAAACGCTTCAGCAAAATGCTGGGGATTGATCCTTGGCTGATCACGCCGCTGTTTGGCAAATGCAGTGGCGTGGACTACACAGCCGATGCGGGTCTGGAAGCCGTGCAAGCCCAGGTGGATGCCGTACTTGGCAAGGTGCGGCGCAAGTACAAGGAATACGGCATCAAGGAAAAGCCGTTTGTGGTTGTCAAAGCCGACAATGGAACCTACGGCATGGCAGTCGTGACCGTTCGCGATGCCAAAGATCTGGAAACGCTCACTCGCAAGACACGCGGCATGATGTCTGGGATGAAAACAGGCGGACCGGCGCAGGACGTGATCGTGCAGGAAGGCGTGTTGACACAAGAGAGGCTGAACGGCGCAGTGGCCGAGCCCGTGGTCTACATGATGGACCGCTACGTGGTGGGGGGGTTCTATCGCATGCACCCGGACCGGGGCGTGGATGAAAACCTCAATGCACCCGGGTCGGCCTTTGTCCCGCTCGCGTTTGACAAGAGTACCCACATGCCACAGCTTGGAGCCCGACCGGGCGTCAGCGCGCCGAACCGCTTTTACATGTACGGCGTGGTGGCCCGGCTCGCCATGCTGGCAGCAAGCTATGAGCTCGAGGCAACCAACCCGGATGCGGAAATCTACGACTGACCCACAGGTGCGGGTGGTCTCGTAACAACAATTCACCACGCTGCGCGCTCTGGGCTGCAAGCGGCGCTTTGTCCGGCGGCAAGCCCGGCGCAGAATGACCGACCCAGTATCCGCAGCGACGAGGCACCTGAAGCCGCCGCCCAGTCGCGCTTGCCCTGTGCAAACTTCCAGATCTTCACTTTCCGCACTCACCCTGGCAGCCATTGGCGTCGTGTACGGCGACATTGGCACCAGCGTTCTGTACGCCATGAAGGAAGTGTTCGGCTCGGGCTACGTGCCGTTCACACGCGATAACATCTACGGAATCCTGTCGATTTTCTTCTGGACGCTGAGCGTCATCGTCTCGCTGAAGTACGTGGTTCTCGTGCTGCGCGCGGACAACAACGGCGAAGGCGGTTTGGTCGCCATGTTGGCGCTGGCTTCGCAAGCCGTCATCGACAAGCCGCGGCTGCGCAAGGCATTGCTGGCCATCGGCATCTTTGGCACCTCGTTGTTCTACGGCGACGGGGTGATCACGCCGGCAATCTCGGTGCTATCGGCCGTGGAAGGCCTGGAAGTGGTTTCCACGCAGTTCACGAAGTTTGTGATTCCCGTGACTTTGCTGGTTCTTTTGTGCCTGTTCCTCGTGCAAAAGCGCGGTACTGGCGGCATTGGCAAGTTCTTTGGGCCGATCACCTTGGTGTGGCTGTTGAGCATTGCGGCACTCGGCGTATCCCACATCGTCGAGCATCCGGAAATTCTGTGGGCGCTCAGTCCCCACTACGCCCTGGGATTTATCTTCGCCAACCCTGGCACCAGTTTCGTGATCCTGGGCGCTGTCGTTTTGTGCGTGACAGGGGCGGAGGCGTTGTACGCCGACCTTGGCCACTTCGGCAAGTCGCCGATACGCATTGCGTGGTTTGCGGTGGTGATGCCCTCACTGACGCTGAACTATTTCGGCCAGGGCGCGCTGCTGCTGGCCCGCCCCGAAGCGGTAAAGAATCCGTTCTACATGATGGCGCCCGATTGGGCGCTGCTGCCACTGGTGCTGCTCGCGACGATGGCGACCGTGATTGCCTCGCAAGCGCTCATCACTGGTGCATTTAGCGTCACCAAGCAAGTGATCCAGCTCGGCTACTTGCCACGCCTGAACATCCAGCACACCAGTGTGCGCGACACTGGTCAGATCTACCTGCCCTTCGTCAATTGGAGCCTGTTCACGGCGATCGTGCTTGCGGTCGTCCTGTTTCGCTCGTCCAGCAATCTGGCGGCGGCGTATGGCATTGCGGTGACTCTGGACATGCTCATCACCACCGTGCTGACATTTTTCGTCCTCCGCTTCGGGTGGCATTACCCGTTGGCCCTTTGTGTGGCCGCGACCAGTTTCTTTTTCGTTGTTGACGTCGCGTTTTTTGCGTCCAACCTGCTCAAGCTGTTCCAGGGCGGGTGGTTCCCGCTGATGATTGGCGGCGCTGTGTTCACGCTCATGATGACCTGGAAAGAGGGGCGACGCCTGCTCAACGAAAAGCTGCGCAGCGACGCCATAGATTTGAGCGACTTTCTGGAATCGGTTTTCGTCAATCCACCGACCCGCGTCGAAGGAACGGCGGTTTTCCTGAGTGCTGAACCCGGAACGGTGCCAAACGCCTTGCTGCACAACCTGAAGCACAACAAGGTACTGCATGGAACCAACCTGTTCGTCACGGTGCACAACCACGAAGTGCCTTGGATAGGGCTTGACGGTCGCTTGCAGGTGGAGTCCTTGGGTCATGACTGCTGGCAGGTCGTCATTCACTATGGTTTCAAGAACGATCCCGACGTTCCGCGAGCCCTGCAGCTCTTGAGTGGACGCGGCTGCGACGTCGAACCGATGACAACGAGCTACTTTCTTTCGCGCGACACCGTCGTCCCCACCATTGGCAGCGGCATGATGCCGTGGCGGGAAAAGCTGTTTGCTCAAATGCACCACAACGCCAGTGCGGCGGCAGATTTTCTCAACCTTCCCAATAACGCGGTGGTGGAGCTCGGTTCAAAAATAGAGATCTGACGCCAAGGCTGCTTGTCTGAGGTGCGTGCCAGCCGTAGAGACGGCAGGCAAAATGCGCACCATGCAGTTTTTCAAAGACCTGAGCGTTTCGGCTGTCAGCGCGGGTTTTGTTGCTGTGCTCGTGGGCTTTACCAGTTCCGTGGCCATCGTTTTTCAGGCCGCGCAGTCATTTCACGCCACACCCGCCCAGATTGCCTCCTGGATGTGGGCTTTGGGACTGGGGATGGGGCTTTGCTCTTTGCTCCCATCTCTCTGGTTGCGCAAGCCAGTGATGGTGGCCTGGTCAACACCCGGTGCTGCCGTGTTGGCAGCAGCGGGTGCGACTGGCCAATACGACATGGCGCAGGCGGTCGGCGCTTTCATCGTCTGTGCGCTGCTGATCACGCTGGTGGGCGTGACGGGGTGGTTTGAACGGGTGATGAACCGTATCCCCACGGAAATTGCTGCGGGCTTGCTGGCTGGGGTACTGGCAAGGTTTGGCATGGAGGCGTTTTCCGCCGCCCAGACAGCGCTCCCGCTCATTCTTGTGATGCTGGGCGCGTACCTTGCGGCGCGTCGGCTGGCACCACGCTACGCGGTGGTCGCCACCTTGTGTGCTGGGGTTGCGTACGCAGCAATTGCAGGGCAGATGCAATGGTCGGCCGTGACGTGGGCGTTGGCAACGCCCCAATTTACCGTCCCCCGATTCGATTGGAGTGCCACTGTCGGGCTGGCGTTGCCGCTCTTTGTCGTGACCATGGCGTCGCAGAACCTCCCCGGCGTGGCGGTCATTCGGGCCTCCGGGTACACGCTTCCGATTTCTCGCCTCATCACCCTGACCGGCGCCGCAACACTTGTGCTGGCGCCGTTTGGGGCGTTCGCGTTGAACTTCAGCGCGATTACTGCCGCCATATGCATGGGGCCGCAAGCGCATGCGGACCCGGCAAGGCGCTATACAGCGGCCGCCACCTGCGGGGCGCTGTACGTCCTGGTGGGACTGTTTGGTGCGGTCGTCACTGGTTTGCTGACCGCATTTCCTCGGGAACTCGTCGTAGCGATCGCGGGGTTGGCACTTCTGGGCACGATTGGCGCCGGTCTGGCCAGCGCCCTGCGCGAAGAGACGCACCGCGAAGCAGCGATCATCACCTTTCTTGTGACACTCAGCGGGGTGGTCATCGCTGGCATCGGCTCGGCCTTCTGGGGAGTCGTCGCCGGCAGCGTCGCCATGTTTGTGCAACAGTACGCAGGCAAACCGCTTCGTCGACCTTAGTAAGTCGCCAACCCTTATTCCCATCCCAGTCCATGCAATTGCTATTTGTCGCCGATCCGCTCGAAACCTTCAACCCGAAGAAAGACACAACTTTTGCCATGATGCGTGAGGCGCAGCGGCGCGGACATTCGCTGTCAGTGTGTGAGCCCGCAGATTTGCAGTGGGCGCTGGGCGGCAAGGTCAGGGCGCAGGTACGCCACATTGCCGTGACGTCTGAGCTGCCTGCCTGGTTTCGCGAGCTCGGTGCCGAAGACCGGACGCTGGCAAGTTTCGATGTGGTGCTGATGCGCAAAGACCCCCCATTCGACAGCGAATACTTCTACTCCACCCACCTGCTGGAGCAGGCGGAGCGGGAAGGAGCGCACGTGTACAACAGTCCGCGAGCGCTGCGTGACCACCCCGAGAAATTGGCCATCCTCGAATTTCCGCAATTCATCGGGCCTACTTTGGTTACGCGCAGGGCGGACCATATCCGCCAGTTCCATGATCAGCACCGTGATGTCATCCTCAAGCCACTCGATGGCATGGGCGGAATGGGGATTTTTCGTGTTGGACCGGACGGTATGAACCTCGGCAGCATCATTGAAACGCTCAATTGCGACGGCGCACAAAGCGTGATGGTGCAGAAATTCTTGCCCGAGATCGTCGACGGCGACAAACGCATCCTCATCATTGGCGGCGAGCCCGTACCGTTTTGCCTGGCGCGCATTCCACAAGGCAGCGAGGTCAGGGGCAACCTGGCCGCTGGAGGCAAGGGAGTGGCGCGCCCGCTCAGCCCGCGGGATTGGGAAATTGGCAAGGCACTTGGCCCTGTGCTTGCGAAGCGGGGACTCTTGCTCGCTGGCGTCGACGTGATTGGCGACTGTGTCACGGAGATCAACGTAACCAGCCCAACGTGCTTTCAAGAAATTCAGCAGCAGACCGGCTGTGAAGTCGCCGCCTTGTTCCAGGACGCGCTGGAGGAGGCCCTCGGGCATCCTGCCGAAGTTCTGAAATAAAATTCCGCGCCTGCGATGAAATGGGTAAAAACCCGTACTACAATCTGCGGCTCCCCTGCAAACGCGCAGAAGGTTAGTCCCGA
>JAUCDU010000055.1:0-11355 GCA_034674825.1 Giesbergeria sp. | reverse complement strand
TTCATAGCTCAATCCTCTCAGAGAAAAGAGCCTCCTCAAAAGCCGGGGCGATTCACCACTTCGGTTTGCACACCGCCTCAGTGAGCGCGCTTGGCACGGCCGCCCATCACCCGGACCAGCGCACCATTGAACTGAGGAATGAGCGACCAGCTTCGTGAGCTTGTCCCAGCCTTCACTCCAATGTGCGGCGAGCGTGGTTCTGCAAGAATTAGCCGTCCACTGACCCAAGGAACGCTGAATGAAACTTCTTCTTGTCGGAGCGACAGGGCTGGTCGGCAGCCATGTCTTGTGCCTTGCACTGTCCGATGATCGAATCAGCGCCGTGGTGGCGCCCTCGCGTCGCGAGCTGGCTTCGCATCCCAAATTGCAGACGCCGATCGTAGACTTCGATCGCCTGCCCGAGGATGCTCCGTGGTGGCAGGCTGACGCCCTTGTCTGCACCTTGGGCACCACCATGGCGAAGGCCGGCTCCAAGGAGGCCTTCCAGCGCGTGGACCACGACTACCCGTTGCAGGCCGGGCGGCTGGCCAGGCAGCATGGAACGCCCACTTACGTCTTGAATTCGGCCTTGGGCGCCGACGCGTCGTCGCGCATCTTTTACAACCGGGTGAAGGGCGCGCTGGAGCAGGATCTGGCGCAGCTGCAGTTCACGTCGCTCACTTTTGTGCGGCCCGGCCTGATTGGCGGCGAGCGCGAGGAAGTGCGCACTGCTGAGCGCTTGAGCATTGCAGCGCTGAGCGCGATTGGTCCCCTGCTGCCGCGGCGTTGGCGGCTGAACCCGGCGCCCAGGATTGCCCAGGCGCTGCTCGAGGCGGCGGTCAACCCGCAGCCGGGGGTGCACGTCGTCCCGTCCGAACAGATGTGCTGACGCGAATGGCAGCGCGCGCGGGCCGGAGCGCTGCGCTAGCTGCCCCCAACGCCTGCAAGGGCTGCGATCAATGCGGGCAGGCAAAGCCCGCGCGGTACGGCGCCAGCGATTCGTCCACCGCCGCCAGCAAATCGCGCCGCATGTCCTGGCGCGTGAGTTTTTCCTCTGCGGCGAGCAGCGCCAGGTCGATGCCAGCACCCAGCGCAAGGCCTACCGCCGCACCCACCCCGGCGCCAAGCGCTGTTCCCAGGCCGGGCGCCACGATGGTGCCCAGGGCTGCACCGGCCGCTGCGGCGCCCGCCTTCCCCAGGCCTTTCTTGGTGGCGGCCTTGGCGAGCAGTTTTCCCGCGGCTTTCATGCTGGCTTTGCCCATGGCCTTGGCGGCCACCGTGCCGGCAAAGGTGCCGGCAATCAGCGCCGCGCCCGAGCTGGCGGCCAGCCGCGTGCTGTGGCTTCGCACGGCCAGCAGCGCAGGGCTTTCTGCCGCGCTTCGCACTACACGGCATTGCGATTCATTGAGCACGAGTTGCTGCGATTCGAGCAGAGACAGGGCGTCGGCGCGTGCGGTCATGGCTGCGCTCCACTGCTCCGCGTAGTCGCGCTGCACGGCATCGAGCGCGCCGCCGATTTCGCCGCTCTGCAAGACGATTTGCTCGAACTTCACGCGCATCAGCAACTCGGCGTCGCCGGCCAGCATGGCGGCCAGACGCGCCCATTCGGCGCCCAGACTGAAGTACCAGTCGAGGTAGGCATCCACGCCCGGCTCCGCCAGGGAGCGCACACGCGCGAGCTGCGCGCAGGCACTGGCCTGCGCGACGCCCAGCTGCGCGCTGGTGCGCTCGCCAAACTGCGCCAGCAGCGCCTCGGCGCCCACGCGGTAGACGCGCCCGCCAATGCGCTCGCACTCGGGCAGGGCCTGCACGGCAAACGGGCTTGGGTTGGACTGCGCCAGGTGTTCGGTGCGGCCCGCCAGGTCCAGCCACAGCCAGGACGCCAGTACGGCAATGGCGGCCCACACCGCTGTTTGCGCTGGCGAGAGGCGCGGAGGAACCGGGTCGGCGCACAGCGGCACGGCGGCGGCGCGGCGCAGTTCTGGCAGGCTGAGGCTGCTGCCGGCGATCGCCAGTGCGGTCTGACCAAACAAGGCGAGCGGGGCCAGCACCAGACCCGCCAGCGCCTGCCAGCGCTGCGCCGCCGGCCATTGGGCAAGCGCGGTTTCCAGCCCTGCCTGGCTCCAGGCCAGCGCGTCAAGCGCCCAGCGCAGCGTGTGCGAAGACGCGCCACTCCAGCCGGCCTGCCACTGCGCCAAGCGCTCGGCAAACGGCACGGCCACGCTGGCGTGATCCGACAGGCGCAGACCGGCCCAGCCCAATGCCAGCAGCAGGATGAGCGACCCGTGGGTGGCGCGGCGCATCCAGCGCTCGGCGTAGCGCTCGCTCGAAAACTGCGCCGCGCCCACCCGGCGCCAGAGCATTTCGAGCAATGCATACGTGGGCGCCGCCAGCGTCAGCAGCACCCATTCGGCTGGGCCGAAGAACGGAGTTTGCAACAGCGCCGCAGCCGTCAGCAGCAGGGCGAGCAGGGACTTGAGTGCCATTGGCAGCGTGCGCCGGGCGTGCCAGCGGTGCAGCACTTCTCCGCCGCGATACGGGTGCAGGGCGAGCAGGCGGTGGACAGCGTCCTGGTGCCACCAGGCGGCGATGACCGGCAGTGCCAGCAGCAATGTGGCGGCGGCAAGGCCCAGCATGGGCCAGTGGGCAAGAGCGCGCGCGGCAGCGGCGAACACCGCCAGGTACAGCCAGCCGCCGAGCACGGTGCGCGCTGCGCGCCTCAGGCCCGGCCGCGGCGGGCGGCGGGCGGACTGGGGCTGCGGCGCGGCCATGGTGCGCGCCCTTAGCCGCGTTGCCGGTACATCACGGCTTCAAGCTGCAGGCTGCGGATCCGGGACGCGGCTTTCTGCGCTTGCTCTGGCGTGTCGAAGGGGCCGACGCGCACGCGGGTGCGCTCGCCATTCCTGGTGTCGAAAGTCTGGCGAAACGCCGGCAGGTTGGCGTTCAGCAGCTTGGCCTGCGCGCGGCGCGCATTGGCCTCTTGCGCGAAAACGCCCACGTTGAGGTAGTAGCCGGGTGCCTTGCCCAGTGGCGCCGCACTTGTGCTGGCGCTGGCAGACGCTTCGGCTGCTGGCGCAGCGCTGCTGGACGTTGCCGGGACCGCTTCGGGGCTGGCGGGCGCGGACTTCGCTGGCGGCCCAGCCACAGGTGCAGTGGAAGAAGACGCGGAAACGGAAGCAGGAGCGGCAGCGCTTGCGGGTGGTTTCGCGGCTTGCTTGCCGGCGCGGCGCTGCGGGGTGCTTGCAGCCACGTCAGGGGGCGCCACAACGGTGGGCGCACTTGGCGTTGTGGCTGCTGGCTCGGCGGCAGGGGGGCTCTCAGCGGGTGTATCAGGCTGCGCGGGCGCGCTCGCATCCATTGCTGGTTCGGCTGAGGAAGCGGCGGGCGTTGCCGGGCTGGGTGAGAGGAACGCAGTGGACGCGGCATCGGAACCAGCAGGCTGCGCAGGCTGTGGCCGCTCGGCCGCAGGTAGCGCGGCGAGAGGAAGCGCCGGCGCCGCTTTCTCCACCACACCCGAATCGGTCGCGGCCGGTGGGGGGCGGTTCCAGCCGTTTGGCGGCACCAGCGTCCAGGCCAGCGCCAGGGCGGCAAACAGCAGCAGGTTGGCTGCGGCAATCCACTTCAGGCGCCGCCAGCTGCTGGCCTGGCGCTCAAGGATCGCGCAGGCGTCGGGAATGGACTGCGCAGCCACCAGCGCACGCGCCACGCGCTTGCGGATTTCGCTGTGCAGCAGCGCATCGCCAAACAGGCCGGGCAGGGCGATGGCAAACAGGGCAAAGGCGGCAATCAGGCCCCATTCGACTTGCTCGGGCCAGTGCAGCAGCGGCCGTCCGACGCCAAAGATGAGCAGCGCCAGGCCTTCCACCAGAGCGACATAAATCAGCGCCGCCGTCCACAGGTGGTGCAGCAGCATCCAGTTCAAGGTCGCCAGGCTGGCAACCGGGTTCCAGCCCGCCGGCGCGCGGCCGAGCCTGTCAAAGCGCTCGAAAAGCGCCAGATAGCGCGGCAACTGCACCGGACCAAGCGCAGCACGGTAGAGCGTTTCCATGGTGCCGCTGCCCGCAGGGGTCGGCGCGGCGCTGGGGTGGGCAATGGGGCTGGACGTGGGCATGCGGCATTCTGGCATGGCAACCCCAAGCTGTGAATGGACGTTGCTTAAGGAGAAAACAGGCTGTAGCGCACGACCATCAACGACCAGGCGCTATGAATGTGGGAGTTCTGGTGCGCGCTCAGCAGAAAACCGGGTTCGCCACCAAAATGGCCTCAACGGAGTTTTTGTTATGACCACCACCCTGAAGATTGATTTTGTGTCCGACGTTTCCTGCCCCTGGTGCGCGATCGGACTGCGCGCTTTGGAGCAAGCCGCCGCGCGGCTGGACGGTGAGGTGCAGCTTGACCTGCACTTCCAGCCCTTTGAGCTGAACCCGCAAATGGGCCCCGAAGGGCAGGACATTGGCGAGCATTTGCAGCAGAAGTACGGCGCGTCGGCCGAGCAGCGCGAAGCCACCCGGGCCGCCATTGCCGCGCGCGGCGCCGAGCTCGGTTTTACCTTCACGCCGGGCGCTCGCGGCCGTATCTACAACACCTTTGACGCGCACCGGCTGCTGCACTGGGCGGAACTGCAGGGGCGGCAAGCGCCGCTCAAGAACGCCTTGTTCAAGGCCTATTTCACCGACGGTCTGGACCCAAGCGACCACGCATTGCTGGTGCGCCTGGCGGGCGAAGTGGGGCTGGATGCCGAGGAGGCGCGCGCCTTGCTGGCGTCAGACCGCTACGCTGCCGAGGTGCGCGAGCGTGAGCAGTTCTATCTGCAGCAGGGCATTCACTCGGTGCCAGCCGTCATCATCAACGACCGGCATTTGATCCAGGGTGGTCAGCCGGTGGAGGTGTTCGAGCAGGCGCTGCGGCAGATTGCAGCAGAGGTTTGATGCTATAAATTAAATAGCTGCTAGCGCTTATGGTATAAGCTCTAGAGGCCATTTTGACCACAAGTTTCACCGTCGCTCACTTGTCGAGTGGGATGGGCGTCGCCCGGTCCACCGGCACGGCGGTGATGCTGTTTTGCGGCGAGCCGTCGATGAGCTTGTCCGAGTAGCTCAGGTACACCAGCGTGTTGCGCGCCGGGTCCACCATGCGCACCACGCGCAGGCGCTTGAACAGCAGCGAGATGCGTTCCGAGAAAATCTCTTGCTGCTGGCGCAGCGGCTTGGCGAACGACAAGGGCCCGGTTTGGCGGCAGGCGATGGACGCCTCGGCCCGGTCTTCGGCCAGGCCCAGCGTGCCTTTGATGCCGCCCTTGCGGGCGCGCGAGACGTAACACGTCACGCCCGCGACGCCAGGGTCTTCGTAGGCCTCGACCAGGATGTCGTGGTCGCGTCCCAGCCACTGGAAGGCGGTGTCCACCGAGCCAATTTTGTCCGCGGCCTGGCTGGCGCCGGTAGCCGCCAGGAAGAGGGTGGCGATGGCGGCGGCGCGGATGCTTGCGTTCATGGCGGGCCTCATGCTTCTGCGCAGCGGCGCGCCAGGTGCGCCAGCGCTTCTTCCACCTGATCGACCAGCACCAGGCACAGGTCGCCCGGTGCCAGGCGCGAGAGCGCGGTGTCGATGGCGACGAACTCGCCGCGAATTTCTTCCACATGCCGGGTGCGGCTGGCCCCTGCCAGGCCTTGGCGCAACAGCGCCATGACTTCGCCATCGGCGCGGCCGCGCTGGGCGGCGTCCTGGTACAGCAGCACCTCGTCAAACGCGGCGCCGAGAATCACGGTTTGCGCGCGGATGTCTTCGTCGCGCCGGTCGCCGGCGCCGCTGATCACAACGCTGCGGCGCTTGCCCGGCAGGGCATCGACGGCGGCGACCAGGGCGCGCATGGCGTCCGGGTTGTGGCCATAGTCGGCAATCACGGTGGCGCCCTTGAAATCCATCAGGTTGAAGCGCCCCGGGGCGTTGTCGCTGTCGTTGACGAAGCCCGAGAGGCCGCGGCGAATCGTCTCCCACGACAGACCCGCGCCCCAGGCGGCGGCCACCGACGCCATGACGTTCTCGACTTGGAAGCCGATGCGGCCGTTGCGCGTAATGGGCACGTCGCGCAGGTGAATGGCTTCGCGCCAGGAGCCTTCGGCCGCAACGACCGAATCCCCATCGACATACACAGAGCGGTGGCCCTGGGCGCGGTGCGTGGCCATCACCGGGTGGTGGCGGTCGGCGGCGAAGAAGATGATCTTGCCGGGGCAGGCCGGTGCCATGGCGGCGACGATGGGGTCGGCGGCGTTGAGCACCCCGTAGCCCTCAGGGGCAACGTTCTGCACGATGACGCGCTTCAAGACCGCCAGGTCTTCGACCGTGGTGATGAAGTTCAGCCCCAGGTGGTCACCCTCGCCAATGTTGGTCACTACGGCCACCTGGCAGCGGTCAAACCCCAGGCCCTCGCGCAAGATGCCGCCGCGCGCGGTTTCAAACACGGCTGCGTCCACCTCGGGGTGCAGCAGCACATGGCGCGCGCTTTTTGGGCCGGAGCACTCGCCGCTGTCGATCTGGCGGCCGGTCTCATAGACGCCGTCGGTGTTGGTCATGCCGACCCGCAGGCCCTGCGCGGAAAACAGGTGGGCAATCAGCCGGGCGGTGGTCGTCTTGCCGTTGGTGCCGGTCACGGCGACCACCGGAATGCGCCCGTCGTTGCCCGGTGGAAAGACCAGATCGACCATCGCCTGGCCGATGGCGCGCGGCTTGCCGTACGAGGGCGCAAGGTGCATGCGCAGGCCGGGCGCGGCGTTCACTTCGACGATGCCGCCGGCTTGATCTTCGATGGGGTGCAGCACGCTCTCGCAGACCAGATCGACGCCGCAGATGTGGAGGCCCACCATTTGCGCTGCCGCCACGGCGCGCGCGGCCACGTCCGGGTGCACGTCGTCGGTCACATCGGTGGCCGACCCGCCGGTGGACAGGTTGGCGTTGTTGCGCAGGATGACGCGCTGCCCTTTGGGCGGGATGGAGTCGGGCGTCATGCCGAGCGCAGCCAGGCGCGAGATGGCAATGTCGTCGAGGCGGATCTTGGTCAGCGGTGTCGCGTGGCCTTCGCCCCGGCGCGGGTCCAGATTCACGAGGTCCACCAGCTCGCGCACGGTGTGGATGTCGTCCCCCAGCACCTGCGGCGGCTCGCGGCGCGCGGCGGCGGCAAGTTGGTTGCCAACCACGAGCAGACGGAAGTCGTGGCCTGGCAGAAAGCGCTCGACCATGACTTCGCCGTACTCGGCGGCGACGCGAAAGGCTTCATCGAGCTGCGCGCGCTCGGTGATGTTCACCGTCACGCCCTTGCCCTGGTTGCCGTCCTGGGGTTTGGCAACCACCGGCAGACCGACTTCGAGCGCTACCGCCCAGGCCTCGTCCGGGGTGGCAGCAGGGCGCCCCATGGGCACCGGCACGCCGGCAGCGTGCAGCAGGCGTTTGGTCAGGTCTTTGTCTTGCGCGATGGATTCCGCCACGGCACTGGTCGAGTCGACCTCGGCCGCCTGAATGCGGCGCTGGCGCGAGCCCCAGCCAAATTGCACCAGGCTGCCCTGGGTCAGCCGGCGCCACGGAATGCCGCGCGCGGCGGCGGCTTCGACAATCGCCCCGGTGCTGGGGCCCAGGCGCTCGTCTTCATCGAGCTCACGCAACTGCGCGACCACAGCGTCGCAATCGAAGTCGCCGCCGTTTTGCGCTGCGGAAATCAGCGCCTGCGCGTCCTCGAAGGCCTGGCGACCGACGGCTTCCTCGCTGTATTCCACGATCACCTGAAACACCCCGTGCTCGGGCGTGGTGGCGGTGCGGCTGAACGTCACCGGGCAGCCGGCCTGCGCCTGGAGCGACAGCGCTGCCGATTCCAGCACATGGGCGAGCGAGATGTCGCTCTCGCTGCCCTCGGGCAGCAGCGCGCCAATCGCGGGGAACAGCGCGCGCAAGCGGGCTTCAAAACCGGCGATCTGCGCCATCGCCAATTCGGCGTCGGTGCAGCGCACCACGGCTTCGATGGCGGTGTTGCGGCTCCACAGGTTGGGGCCGCGCAGGGCCCGGGTACGGGATACATCCATGGAAATCTTTCGGGACTACAGCGGCAGTACGGGAATGCGGGGAGCGCTGCCGGTGGCAGCGGGCTCGAAAGTCTTGATGCCGGCGGCAATCAGGTCGGGCGCGATATCGAGCGCCCAGGCCGCGCCAATGGCGGCCAGCAAGGCCGGAGTCGGCGTGGCAGGGTGGCCCTGGGTCAGCCGCTCCAGGGTGCCGAGCGATTTTTCGCTGCTGCCTTGCAGCAGCACGACCTGCCCGCTCTTCACCACCACCGCGCGGCCACCCTCGGTCGCGCGGTGCTCGGCTACCAGGGCGTTGTTCGGGTCGCTGGAGGTGAGTACCACGGCGCCGTCGCACAGACGTGCCAGCTCAGCCACTTCGCTCTCGTCGGCGTTGAGCACGGCTGCGCCGCTGCTGAGCACCACGTCGACCTGGGTGCGCAACACGCGCGGCATTTGCTCGGGCGAGAGCACGTCGAACTCGGCCAAGGCTTCCCAGCCGTCCATGTCCGTCACCACGCCAACGCTGCAGCGGTCGTAGGCCAGGCCGTCCTGCAGGATGGCGCGGGCGTCGTTCTCGATCACGGCGGCCTGCACCATCTGGCTGGTGAGCAGGCGGCGAGCGCCTTCCCAGTGCGCGCTTGGCCGCTTGTCGACGCAGCGCTCGTTCAGGAACAGGCCTTCGCTGCAGGCAAGGCCGGTGTAGCGCCCGCCCAGGTGCACCAGCCAGGCGACCAGGCGCGCGATGGTCGAACTCGCCCGGGTTCCGGCCACACCGACCACGGGAATGCGCCCGGCGCTGTCTGCATCGGCAGCGTCGTCGCTGAGCGGAAACAGATGCACGGCGATGGCTTGGCCGACGGGCCTGGGCGCGCCGACGGCGGGCTTGAGGTGCATCAGCAGGCCCGGGCCGGCGTTCACTTCGACAATCGCGCCGCCCTGCGCATGCAGCGGTTTGGAGATATCTTGCGCCACCAGGTCGATGCCGGCGATGTCCAGGCCCACCACCTTGGCCGCCAGCGCGGCGATGTAGGCGACCTCGGGGTGAACTTCGTCGGTGCAGTCCACCGCGACGTTGCCGTTGCGCTGCACCACGACCTGGCGGCCGTTGGCGGGCACCGCATCCGCATCAAGCTCCTGGCGCTTGAGCTCAAGTTGCACCGCGACCATGGCGCGCGGGTCAATCAGGTCGAGTGGGTACTCTTCCTCGAAGCCGCGCCGCGGGTCGGAATTGAGCTGGCTGTCGATCAGCTCAGCCACGGTGCTGCGGCCATTGCCGGTAATGGTGACCAGCTCGCCACGCGCGGCTGCCGCCAGCTTGCCGCCCACGATCAGCAGGCGGTGCTCGTCGCCGGGGATGAAGCGCTCGACCATGACCTCGCTGCCCTCCGGCTCGGCCACATGCCAGGCAGCTTCGATGTCTTCACGCTTGCGCAGGTCGAGCGTGACGCCGCGCGCATGGTTGCCGTCCGAGGGCTTGACGACCACGGGCAGGCCGATGTCCTGGGCCGCCTCCCAGGCGGCCTCGGGGCTGTCGACGACCTGACCCTCGGGTACGGGCACGCCGCAGGCCTTGAGCAGGCTCTTGGTCAAATCCTTGTCGCCGGCGATGCCTTCGGCAATCGCGCTGGTGAATTCTGTTTCTGCCGTCCAGATGCGCCGCTGCGCCGCGCCGTAGCCCAGCTGCACCAGGTTGCCGTCGTTCAGGCGGATGTGCGGAATGCTCCGATCCGCGGCTGCGGTGACGATGCAGGCGGTGCTCGGGCCCAGGTAGCGGTCGTCCACCACGGTGCGGATGCGCGCCACGGCGGCATCCACATCAAAAGGCTGGTCGTTGATGGCGGCCATGATGAGTGCATGGCCTTCCGCCAGCGCGCTGCGGGCGACCTGCTCTTCCCGTGCTCTGAACACCATGCGATAGACGCCGGGCTTGGAGGTGCTGCGTGTCTGGCCAAAGCCCGTGGGCATGCCGGCCAGGTTGAGCAGTTCAATGACGATGTGCTCCAGCACATGACCGCACCAGGTGCCTTCCTGCAGGCGCTGCAGAAAGCCGCCGCGCTCGCCCACGCCGCAATGGTGCTCGATCAGCGCCGGCAGCCAGGCGATGAGCCGCTGGTTGAAGCCGGGCAACTGGTGGGACGGGTGGTCCTCCAGCGCGCCAAGGTCGAGCCAGACCTCCAGCACCGGGCGGTAGGTCCAGAGGTTGGGGCCGCGCAGATAGTGGATGCGCAGCAAGTCAATGTCTTTGAAAGCAGTCATGGGGCGGCGCACGGGGCGCGTTGTCCGTGGGAAGCAGGGGCTGCAGCCGGGCCGCAGCACACCAGTGGGCAGGCACGCAAGCATACCTTCGCTGGTCGGCCGCGTGTTTGGGGGAAAATCAGACTTCTGCCACTGTAGTGGCAGCTTTTTGCGCAATCCGCGCTCATTCAATTCAAGATGCAACATCAACACCGTGCGGCCAAGCCTGACGCCGCGCCCCGCCCTTACGAGGCAGAGTTACACAACCGGCTGGCGCCTGATGAAAACGTGCTCGCCACACTGCAGGTTGACCTCGACGACACGCTTCGCTTCGCCACTGGCCTGATCGCGGTGACAGAGCTGCGCTTGCTGGCGTGCACGCATGGCGGCGAATGGCGCGAATGGAATTTGGCGCCCGGCCTGGGCCTGCGGCTGCTGGACCACGGCGGCGTCGGAACGCTGGAGCTGCACGACGACCAGCGCCGCCTGGCTTTGTGGCGCTTCACGTTGGCGCTGAACCCGGTGGCGCAGCGCCTGGTGCGCCAGTTCGAACAGCGCATTGGTCAACTGGTGCGCGGTGGCGTGGCCGCGCGCGAGGCCGTGGAGGCGCAGGAGCGGTGCCCGGTTTGCCAGACCGAACTGCCGCCCGACAGCGAAGAGTGTCCGGTGTGCGCCGCTGCCCAGCCGCCGCAGCCTTCCACCTGGGTCTTGCTGCGCTTGTGGCGGTTTGCCCGCCCGTATCGTGGGCAGCTGGCAGCCGGTTTTGCGCTGACGCTGGCCTCGACTGCCGCCACGCTGGTGCCGCCGTACCTCACCATCCCGATCATGGACGACATCCTGATCCCGTTTCAAAGCGGCAAGCAGATTGCGCCCGGGCTGGTGCTGCTGTACCTGAGCGGCCTGCTGGCCTCGGCGCTGCTCGCCTGGGGTCTGGGCTGGGCACGTACCTACATCCTCGCGCTGGTGTCCGAGCGCATTGGCGCCGACCTGCGCACGACCACGTACGAGCATTTGTTGCGGCTCTCGCTCGACTACTTTGGCGGCAAGCGCACGGGCGACCTGATGGCGCGCATCGGCTCGGAGACCGACCGCATCA
>JAUCDU010000054.1:0-11439 GCA_034674825.1 Giesbergeria sp. | reverse complement strand
GAACAGGAAGTTGTAGGAAATCTGCTTCCACACAGCGGCCATGACGATCAGCGCGACCGCGTCGCCGGTGTTGAGCAGGGAGTTCCAGTCCATGCCCATGGCGCCCAATGCGTACGACACCACGCCCAGTGTGGGCGAGAACATGAACAGCCACAGCACGCCCGCAACGGCCGGCGCCACCGCATAAGGCACGATCAGAAAGGTCTTGTAAAACAGCGCACCACGGATGATGCGGTCGGCAAAGATCGCCAGCACCAGCGACAAACCAATGCCCAGTACCGCAACCAGCGCGGAAAACAGTGCGGTGACTTTGAAGGAGTTCAGGTAGGCCGAGTCGGTAAACAGCTCTTTGAAGTTGTCCAGACCTACCCACTGGGTCGAAAGCCCAAAGGCATCCTGCAACTGGAACGATTGCACCATCGCCTGACCAGCCGGCCAGAAAAAGAACACCGCGATCACGATGACCTGTGGTGCAAGCAGCACCCACGGCAACCAGGGGGAGCGGAACAGAACGCGTTTTTCCATGGGTCAAAGTATGAGGCCCTCCCCGCGCAGCAGGAAGGGCCGGTGTCACGAACTGTCTTGTGACAGCTCGGGCGCGCGGGATTGCGTCAGGACTTGTTGGCTTTCTGGAAGCGTACCAGCTGATCGTTGCCGCGTTCCACGGCAGCATCCAGTGCTTGCTTGGGTGTCTTGCCGCCGGTCCAGATTTGTTCGGTTTCTTCGTCGATGATGGTCCGGATCTGGTTGAAGTTGCCCAGACGAATGCCGCGCGACTTGTCGGTGGTCTTGCGGATCATCTGTTGCACAGCGACGTCGGTGCCGGGATGCTCCTTGTAGAAGCCTGATTGTTGCGTCAACTCGTAGGCCGCCATCGTGATGGGCAAGTAGCCGGTACGCTTGTGGCTGGCCGATTGCACCTCGGGCTGCGACAGGTAGTTGAAGAACGCCGCCACACCCTTGTAGGTTGCCGGCTTCTTGCCTGCCATGACCCACAGGCTGGCGCCGCCGATGATGGTGTTTTGCGGTGCGCCCTTCACATCGGGGTAGTAGGGCAAGGTCGAGATGCCATAGGCAAATTTGGCTTCCTTGCTGACGCGCGAATACAGGCCTGAAGATGCCGTCATCATGGCGCACTCGCCCGAGGGGAACGACACGTCGGCCTTGTTGTCACGGCCCTTGTAGACAAACAGCCCCTCTTTGTTCATGTTGGACAGGTCGTCGAAATGACGTGTGTGCAGCGGCGAGTTGAAGGCCAATCGCGCGCCGGGACCACCAAAGCCGTTGTTTTCCGTTGCAAACAGGTGGTTGTGCCATGTCGAGAAGCTCTCGAGCTGCGTCCAGCTCATCCAGCTGGTCGTGAAAGGACATTTGTGGCCGGAGGCCTTGAGCTTGGCGGCAGCGTCCATCACCTCGGGCCAGGTGGTCGGGGCCTTGTCGGGGTCGATCCCGGCAGCCTTGAAGGCGTCCTTGTTGTAATAAAAGACGGTGGTGGAGCTGTTGAACGGCAAGCTCAGCATCTGGCCATTGGGTGCCGTGTAGTAGCCCGCAACCGCCGGAATGTAGGCCTTGCTGTCGAATTTGGCGCCGCCCATCGTCATGACTTCACCCACCGGTTTGACGGCGCCTTTGGCCGCCATCATGGTGGCCGTGCCCACCTCATACACCTGCAGGATGTCCGGCGCGTTGCCGGCGCGGAAAGCGGCCATTCCCGCCGTCAAGTTCTCGCCATAAGTGCCCTTGTACGTGGGAACAACCTTGTATTCCTTCTGGCTTGCGTTGAAGTCGTTGGCCAAATCATTGACCCATTCGCCGAGCGGACCGCTCATCGCGTGCCACCATTGAATTTCGGTCTGGGCGAGTGCGGCGGTGCTGCCCATCAGGGCCAAAGCGGCGGCGGCGATTGATCGGTATTTCATCTAGAGGCTCCTAAAAGGGTGAAACGCGGATCCTGCATCGGATTGGTGACACAAGCATGTCACATCCCGGGATCACATAGCTTTTTAACCAGCGATCGCTTGTTCGAATGAGCGGGTTAACCCCCGGGACCTGTCGCGAATATTCCCTGATGCAGGTAGTGGCGTCCGAAGTCTCGGTTTGGATGTTGCGGTGCAGCATGGTACGGTGCGTGCCTTCTTTCACTTGCCGGCCTGAACCGTTGAACCATGAGCGCTGCTGCCCCCACCTCCCTCGACAAAAGCAAAATCAAATTTCTGTTGCTTGAAGGCCTGCATCCCTCGGGTCTGGAAGTGCTGCGCAAGGCCGGCTACGAGCAGATCGAAGCGCTGCCCGGCGCACTGCCTCAAGAGCAGCTGATCGAGCGCATTCGGGACGTGCATTTCATCGGCATTCGCTCGCGCACCCAGCTCACCGCCGAGGTGCTGGCGCACGCGAACAAGCTGGTCGCCATCGGGTGCTTCTGCATCGGTACCAACCAGGTGGACCTGAACGCGGCGCGCGAGCGCGGCATTGCGGTCTTCAACGCACCGTATTCGAACACCCGCTCGGTGGCTGAGCTGGTGCTGGCTGAGGCCATTCTTTTGTTGCGCGGCATTCCGGCGCGCAACGCCGCAGCGCACCGCGGTGGCTGGCTCAAATCGGCCGACAACGCCTTTGAGACGCGCGGCAAGACGCTGGGCATCGTCGGCTATGGCTCGATCGGCTCGCAGTTGTCGGTGTTGGCCGAGTCGCTGGGCATGCACGTCATCTTCCACGACGTCATTGCCAAGCTGCCGCTGGGCAACGCCCACCAGGCTGCCAGCCTGAACGAGCTGCTGGCCACGAGCGATGTGGTCAGCCTGCACGTGCCGGATCTGCCTTCGACCAAGTGGATGATCGGCGCGGCTGAAATTGCCGCGATGAAGCCCGGATCGATTCTGATCAACGCGGCCCGTGGCACGGTGGTCGAGATCGAACCCCTGGCCGAGGCGCTTCGCGCCGGGCGCCTGCTGGGCGCCGCCATCGATGTGTTCCCGGTCGAGCCGCGCAGCAACAAGGAAGAGTTCGAGAGCCCGCTGCGAGGCTTGGACAACGTCATTCTCACGCCGCACATCGGCGGCTCCACGCTGGAGGCGCAGGCCAACATCGGCGTGGAAGTGGCAGAAAAGCTGGTGCGCTACAGCGACAACGGCACCTCGATCAGCTCGGTCAACTTCCCCGAAGTGGCGCTGCCAGCCCAAAAGGGCACGCACCGCATCCTGCACGTGCACCGCAACGTGCCTGGCGTGATGGCCGAAATCACGTCGATCTTCTCCGACAACAGCATCAACATCGCATCGCAGTTCTTGCAGACAAAGGGCGATATCGGTTACGTGGTCACCGACATTGATGCTGAGTCGTCGCAACTGGCGCTTGAAAAGTTGGCTCTGGTGACGGGCACCATTCGTAGCCGCATCCTCTTCTAAAGATTTGGCCGATGTGAGGTCCGCCTGGCATCGCAGCTTTCCGTGCAAATTGTTGCGTTGTGCAACAATGCTCTTAAAAAAATGAACTTAGTCAGAGGGTCGCGCCGCTCGGCGCTGCCTCTGTTGGGTGTCAGCGTCAGGGCTGACTTGCAGATCGGAACTATGCAGGTTGTTTTCTTGAATCGCGATCGATGCTGATTACGAAAAGGCTCTCCATCTGGCGCCGCCTTTTTTTCACCAGTGCCACGCTTGTCGCGATGTCGTCGGTGCATGCGGCCGTCCTTGATTCCGCCGACTATGACCACTTGATTCGCCAGGCGCGCGCCGGTGATCGTGCCCCGGTCCTGGCGTATTTCAATCAGGTCGAGATACAAGGCCCAGCCGGGCAGCGCTACGTCAGCGACTGGATCGCGGTAGAAAGCTGGGCAGGGCATGACGTGCGCGTAGCCGACCTCTACACGCGCTGGGTACCAGTGTTTGCGCTGTCGGCGTCCGCGAATGCCATTGCCGGCCGCGCGTTGCGCAATCTGCGGCGATGGGATGCGTCGATCGAAGCGTACCAACGGGCGCTTTCGATCGAGCCGGCGTCCACGGCTTTTCGCATCGGGCTGGTTCATGTGATGGCCGACGCCGGGCGTGACGAACAAGCAATGAACGAAGCGCGACGCCTTTGGGAAGGCGAGCCCAAAGACCCGCAACGCATCCTGGCTTTGGCCTATGTCCATACCGCGGCAAAGCGGTTTTATGAAGCGCTGGAATGGGTAAGCCGTGCGCGGCTCATAGCCCCCAGCGATCCGCAGGTCGAGCGCGCGTATATCGACGCGCTGCAGTCCGCGGGTTTGCCAACGCAGGCACTGGCGGTGAACGCAGAGGCTGCGCAGCCCATGTCGCAAAGCCAGGTGCTTGTGCTGCGTGCTGACGCGGCGGCGGAACTGGTGCGCCTTGCCTACCAGCCGACGACGACCGAGGCTGAGCGATTCCAGGCGGCCGATGCAGCGTTGGCGATGTACACCCAGCTGCTTGAGACGTGGTCCGCCCTGCCGGGGCCGGCTGCATCCAGGCAAGTCGAGCGCATCAGGATTGACCGCATCGGCGCGTTGACCGCGCGCGCACATATGCAAGCCGCAGTGGCGGAATACGAAGACCTCCTGAAGTCCAATGTGGAGGTGCCCGACTACGCCAAGAGCTGGGTGGCCGGTGCCTACCTGTATCTGCGCAACCCGGCAGCCGCGAAGGCGTTGTATGCGCAGGTGCTGGCGCGCAATGCGCCGGGCAGCTCGCGCGCGGCGGGCAACGCCTCGGGCTTGTTCTATGCACTCTCGGAAGTCGGAGAAAAGCGCGAAGCGGAGCAACTCGCCGAACAGACCGCCGCTGCACTGCCGCCCACGCTGCGGGTCGTGGGCTCACCTCTGGTGATCCCGAACGACATTTGGGCCGGCGCACAGGAGCAGGCGGCGCAAGGCAAGAGCTTTGCCGATGACACGCCCGCTGCCCAGGCGCGCTTTGAAGAACTCCTTGCTTTGGCGCCGGGCAGCAGCAGCCTGCGCACCGCTCTGGCGGGGGTCTATAGGTCGCGCGCGTGGCCTAGGCGAGCGGAACTCGAGCTCAAGCTCACCGAATCGCTCGCGCCGCGTGCGTTGGAGGTCGAACTGCAGCAAGGGTTTACTGCACTCGATCTGAGTGAGTGGGAGCACGCCGAACTGTTGTCCTCGGATACCTTGGCGCGTTTTCCCGAGAACTTGCAGGTGCAGCGCCTTGCGCGCATGGTTGAGGTGCAGAACAAGGCGGAACTGCGCGTCTCTGGATCCCGCGGTTTGTCGTCCGACAGTCCGGTGACCGGCAACGCGGATCGCGGTCTCGATACCGTTCTCTACAGCGCGCCGATCCAGCGCAACTGGCGTGTGTTTGCAGGCGCTGGTTGGGCCGAGGGCGAGTTCCCTGAAGGCGACGGACGGCACCGCACGCTGCGGATCGGCGCCGATTGGCGGGCACGGGACAATAGCGCTGAAGTCGAGATATCGAACCACGAGTTTGGTCACGGGAACCGTCTGGGAGTGCGCTTGGAAGGCGCTCACGATCTGAACGACTTCTGGCAGATCGGTGGGGCGCTGGAGAAGTTTTCGCGCGACACCCCGCTGCGCGCACTCCACAGCAATGTCACCGCGGACAGTGTCAACCTCACGGCGCGCTGGCGCGCGAGCGACCGACGCGAATGGCGCCTGACGCTCCAGCCGATGCGCTTTTCGGACGGCAACAGCCGCCTTTCCGCAAGCCTTCTGGGGCGCGAGCGCGTTTACACCGCGCCCTATTTCACGGTCGACTTGGGCGTCGAAGCCGCGGCCAGCCGTGGGGAGCGCCAGGACGTGCCGTACTACAACCCGGCTGCTGATTTCACTCTTGTTCCTCGGCTCGACTTCTCGCATGTCATGTACCAGTGGTACGAGAACGAGTGGCGTCAGCAGCTGCAATTGGGCGCCGGCACCTACCACCAGCGCGGATTCGGTAGCGGCCCTGTCTATTTTCTTGGCTACAGCCAGCGCCTGCGCCTCAACGATGTGTTCGAAGCTGGGCTCGGAATCTCGGTCACCAGGCGACCCTACGACGGGATTCGCGAGCGCATCGTTCGCGGCACCTTTGACCTTTCGATGCGGTTTTGAGTATGCGCCTTGCACTATATGACCGAGTATCTGGAGGTACGGCGCGAACCCGCGCCATGCTCAGAGTTGCCTGTTTCCTGATCCTGCTTGCGGTGCTTCAAAGCGCGCCTGCGCACTCGGCGGTTCCCTTTGTTTCACCCGCTGACAGGCCGGTGGCGCGCGCTGAGCAGCCGTGGCCTGCAAACAGTTTTGTGACACTTGCCTACCACGACGTCGCAGACGTAGTGGCCGACCAGCGCTACCTTGCGGTGCGAACGGCCAACTTGATTGAGCAATTTGCCTGGTTGCGTGAGAACGGTTATCACCCGGTCAGCGTGGAGCAAATTCTGGCTGCACGCTCGGGCGGCGCCCCGTTGCCGCCGCGCGCTGTGCTGCTGACGTTTGACGATGGCTACGCCAGCTTTTATCAAAGGGTGTTCCCATTACTGAAGGCCACTGGCTGGTCGGCGGTGCTTGCACCCGTGGGCGTCTGGATCGACACGCCAGCGGAAAAAGCGGTGGACTTCGGCGGCCTTGAGACGCCGCGAGAGCAGTTTCTGACCTGGGACCAGATTCGCGAGATGTCCGCCTCGGGACTTGTCGAGATCGGTGCGCACACCGATGCGCTTCACTATGGCGTGCTCGCAAACCCCGAAGGCAACAAGCAGCCTGCTGCGGCAACCTACCGCTACAGCGAAGCCAGCGCAACCTACGAGAGCGCCCGGGATTTCAAGCAGCGGCTTGAGCACGATGTGCAGGCCATCACCGAGAAAATTCGCGCTGTCACCGGTCGCGTTCCGCGCGTTTGGGTGTGGCCGTACGGAGCGGCAAGCGGCGAGGCCTTGGAGATCGTCCGCGCCCATGGCTATCAAATGGCGCTCACACTTGAGGACGGTCTTGGCAACACCTCCGATCTTCTGAATACGCCGCGCATATTGATCGCCAACGACCCGGATATTTCGCACTTTGCGAACGCCGTCGTCTCCGCGCGCGAGTGGCGGGTGCTGCGTGCTGCCCACGTCGACCTGGATTACGTCTACGACCCCGACCCAGCGCAGCAGGCCCGCAATTTCGACAAGGTGATCCAGCGCATCCACGATATGCGCGTCAACACGGTTTTCCTGCAGGCGTTCGCAGATCCACTAGGTGATGGTTTGGTGCGCTCGGTGTATTTTCCCAATCGCCACCTGCCGATGCGCGCGGATCTTTTTAACCGCGCGGCCTGGCAGCTGCGCACACGAGCGCACGCCAAGGTGTATGCGTGGATGCCCGTGCTGGCTTTCGATCTGGCGCCGCAGCATGAGCGCGTTCAGAGCATGGCCGATGGAGCAGGCGGGCGGGCGCCGTTGCGGACGGGCTACCCGCGCCTGTCTCCGTTCTCCCAAGAGGCTCGCACGCAGGTCGGGGAAATTTACGAAGATCTTGCGCGGCACGCGGCGTTCGACGGACTCTTGTTTCACGACGACGCTGTTCTGTCCGACTACGAAGATGCAAGTGCGCCCGCAATGGCGGCCTATCAGGCGCAAGGCTTTCCGGCCGACCTGTCGCAGGTGCGGAGCGATCCGGCCCTGGCCGCCAAGTGGAGCGACTTCAAAAGCCGCACGCTGACGGGGTTCACGCTTGATCTGGCGAATCGCGTCAAGGCCATACGCGGCCCGCAGATAAAGACCGCGCGCAACCTGTTTGCGTTGCCCGTGCTGGACCCGGAGGCGACACAGTGGTTTTCGCAGGATTTCGATCAGTTTCTTGCCGCGTACGACTGGGTGGTGCCCATGGTCATGCCGCTCATGGAAGGAGTCCCGGAAGCGCAAATAGGGCCGTGGCTTGATCGGATCGTCGATGCCGTTGCCGCCCGGCCCGAAGGGCTTGCGCGAACCGTGTTTGAAGTGCAAGCGGTCGATTGGAGGGGCGAGAGCGCGACCCCAGTTCCCGATGCGCGGCTGGCAGCCTGGTTGCGCAGGCTTCAGATACGCGGCGCACGCAACCTTGCCTATTACCCGGATAACTTTGCGACCGACCACCCAGACGTTCTCAACATGCGCGCCGCGATCTCGGACTACTGGTTTCCATTGCCATGATCCAACGCCTCGTTGCCTCGCTGGCACTGATTCTCATCGTAGGAGGACCCATCGCATTGCTGCTGCTGTTCACGGGCGATGTGGTGCTGGATTTCGTATTCGTCTATCCGCTGTTCATGTCTGGCCTCTGGATCGCGGGTGGCCTGTATTTCTGGTTGCACTGGGAGCGCGATTGGGCCTGGGGCGAGGATGCCAAGCCGCCGCCTCTGCAAGGCTCGCCTCTCGTCTCGGTTCTGGTGCCGTGTTTCAACGAGGAAGACAACGCGGTTGAAACCATGCGGGCAGCACTTGCGCAGCGCTACGCCAACGTCGAGGTGATCGCCATCAACGACGGTTCGAGCGACGGCACCGCACGTGTTCTCAATACCTTGGCGCAAACCGAGCCGCGTCTGCGGGTCGTGCACCTTGTGCGCAATCAGGGCAAAGCAGTTGCGCTGCAAGTGGGCGCCGCTGCGGCGCGCAGCGAGTATTTGGTCTGTATCGATGGCGACGCTCTGCTCGACCGCGACGCGGTGGCTCATTTGGTGGCCCCACTCATCGACAACCCGCGCGTAGGTGCGGTCACCGGCAATCCACGCATTCGCACGCGCTCCACCCTTGTGGGGCGGATACAAGTGGGCGAGTTCTCTTCGATCATCGGCTTGATCAAGCGCACGCAGCGGGTCTACGGACAGGTGTTCACCGTCTCTGGCGTTGTCGCCGCGTTTCGGCGCAAGGCGCTTGACGATGTGGGCTATTGGAGCCCCGACATGATCACGGAGGACATCGACATCAGCTGGAAGCTGCAAAAGCGCCACTGGTCCATCTTCTTTGAACCACGTGCGCTGTGCTGGATATTGATGCCCGAGACGCTGCGCGGGCTATGGAAGCAGCGCCTGCGTTGGGCACAGGGCGGGGCCGAGGTGTTTGTCAAAAACCTGCACGGGTTGTGGAACTGGCGCAACCGCCGCATGTGGGTGCTGATGTTGGAGTTTTGCCTTTCCACCGGCTGGGCGTTCATGTTTGCGCTCTCGGTGCTTTTGTACTGCGTCGGCCTGTTTATCGAGCTGCCGCCGGAAGTGAGTGTCCGCACCTTGTTCCCACCAGCCTTCACCGGCATGGTGTTGACGGTTGCTTGCCTGATCCAGTTTTTCGTGAGTGTGCTGATCGACAGCCGCTATGAGCGCGGTCTGCGGCGCACCCTTTACTGGGTCATCTGGTACCCGGCCGTGTTCTGGATGCTGAGCCTCTTCACAACGCTTGTCAGCTTTCCCAAGGTGATGATCGGCCAGCGCGGCAAGCGCGCGCGTTGGGTGAGCCCGGACCGGGGAATCGCGAGGCCTGCGCCGTGAAGCAACCCGAACTGTTGATCCGAACGCAGCAGCGCTGGTTGCCCAGGGTCCTTGACTTCGTAGTGACTTTGTTGGGATGGGCAGGGTTTGCCGTCCTCTTTGCCAATGGGTTCCTGGCCGTTCTGCGCAGCCAGCCCAGCGCGCAAAGTCATGTGCATTTCGGGCTTCTCGCGGCGACCATTGTGACGCTCGCCATGTACTTTCTCGTAGGTCTGATCAATGCGTTGGTGCTGTATTCCTGGGCGCTGTACAACCAGTTCAGGCGCCGCACCGAACGGCGGGCCCACATTCCTCCGCTGACCAATGAGCAGTTGCGTACAAGCTTTGCCTTGCCGGTCGAGATGCACCAGACGCTGCGCAGCAGCCAGATCTGTAGTGTAGAAAACGACGAGGAAGGCAACATTGTAGGCGTCAGCGTCGGGTCGAACCACATTGCAGGCAGCGTGCATGTGGAGCAGCTTCGCCCAACTGCTGCCACGCGTCGGCCAGGTGATGGCGCGACATCTCAGGTATAGCCGAGCGCAGGTTCGGGACGACTTAAAATTGCGGCCCCGACGAGTTCCTTGGGCGCACTAGCGTCAGTTACCGGCTCCACATGAATGCTCCCACTGCCCTGGCCACGTTGATGGCGCACCCTCCACAAGGCGTTCGCCTGCGCGAGATTCCGTACAACTACACCAGCTTTTCCGACCGCGAAATCGTCATCCGGCTGCTGGGCGCACCGCTCTGGGAGACCCTGCTGCAACTGCGCCAGGAGCGCGAAACCGGCCGCTCGGCGCGCATGCTGTACGAGGTGCTGGGCGATATCTGGGTGGTGCAGCGCAACCCCTACCTGCAAGACGACCTGCTGGGCAGCCGCGAGCGGCGCAAGCAGCTGGTGCAGGCGCTCGACCACCGTCTGGGCGAAGTGCACAAGCGCCGCCAGCCCGACGTGGCGCCCGAGCGCGACGCCCTGGTGGGCCAGCTGCTGGGCGCAGCCACCGCAGCCGTGCGGCGCTTCGACGCCTCGTTTGACGCCACCGCGCAGCTGCGCCGCGAGGCGCGCCGCACGCTCTCGCGCCTGACGGCCAAGGACAACATCAAGTTCGACGCGCTCTCGCGCGTCAGCCATGTGACCGACGCGACCGATTGGCGCGTCGAATACCCGTTTGTCGTGCTCACGCCCGACACCGAGGCCGAAATGGCCGGCCTGGTCAAGGGCTGCATTGAACTGGGCCTCACCATCATTGCGCGCGGCGGCGGCACCGGCTACACCGGCGGCGCGATTCCGCTGACCGACAAGAGCGCCGTCATCAACACCGAAAAGCTCGAAGCCATGACGGCGGTCGAGATGCGCCAGCTGCCGGGCGTCGAAGGTGAAGTGGCCACGGTCTGGACCGAGGCCGGCGTTGTCACCCAGCGCGTCGCCGACGCCGCCGACGCCGCAGGCTTTGTGTTTGCCGTCGACCCGACCAGCGCCGAAGCTTCGTGCGTGGGCGGCAACGTGGCCATGAACGCGGGTGGCAAGAAGGCCGTGCTGTGGGGCACAGCGCTGGACAACCTGGCAAGCTGGCGCATGGTGACGCCCGATGCACAGTGGCTGGAAGTGACGCGC
Organism: Giesbergeria sp.; assembly: GCA_034674825.1. GTDB lineage: Bacteria > Pseudomonadota > Gammaproteobacteria > Burkholderiales > Burkholderiaceae_C > Simplicispira. The sequence goes on along the minus strand of JAUCDU010000054.1, from coordinate 396 downwards.
GTGGGCCACAACCTGGGCAAGATCCACGACGCGGAAATCGCCAGCTTCGAGCTCGAATATTTCGAAGCGGACGGCAAGACGCGTGTGCGAAGCGAGCGGCTCGACATCCCCGGCAAGCGCTTTCGCACCGAGGGCCTGGGCAAGGACGTGACCGACAAGTTCCTCTCGGGCCTGCCGGGCATCCAGAAGGAGGGCTGCGACGGCCTGATCACCAGTTGCCGCTGGATCGTGCACCGCATGCCGGCGCACACGCGCACCGTGTGCCTGGAGTTTTTCGGCAACGCCAAGGATGCCGTGCCCAGCATCGTCGAGATCAAGGATTTCATGTTCGCCGAGCAAAGGCGCTCAGGCGTGGTGCTGGCGGGACTGGAGCATCTGGACGACCGCTACCTCAAG
>JAUCDU010000053.1:0-11493 GCA_034674825.1 Giesbergeria sp. | reverse complement strand
CCTCGCGTTCGCTGAGGCTTTCCGGCGCGAGGGCGCTGGCGCGATCGGCGCGCAGGGTGGCCTGGGGAAACGCCGCGAGCTGGCGCGCCAGCGCCATCGCCCCCGTCAGGGCCTCGCCTTTGCCGACGACGCGGCTGCACAGGCCCATGGAGAGCGCCTCCTGCGCGTCCACCCTGCGGCCCGTAAGAATCAAGTCGAGCGCGCGGGCCAGGCCAATCAGTCGCGGCAGGCGCACCGTACCACCGTCGATCAGCGGCACGCCAAAACGCCGGCAGAAGACGCCAAAGTAAGCGTCCTCTTCCATTACGCGCAGGTCGCACCACAGGGCAAGCTCCATGCCGCCCGCCACCGCTGCACCGCTGATGGCGGCCACCACCGGCTTGGACAGCGCCAGCCGGCTCGGGCCCATGGGGGCCAAGGGCTCGCCATCCGATGTTGAAAAATCCAATTGCTCGGCCAAAGCTTCAGGGGTGATGCCTTGCGTCAACAGTTCTGCGCCGGCCTGCAAATCCCAGCCCGCGCAGAAGTGGCCGCCCGCACCATGGAACACGGCCACGTCAGCCGTATCGTCGTGCTCGAAGGCGACAAAGGCGGCGTGCAAGGCCCTGGCCGTGGCAGCGTCGACGGCATTGCGTACTTGCGGCCGCTCGAGTGTGACCAGCGTGACGGTTTCAAATTTCTCGGTGTGAACGGTCATGGGTGGTACGTGGCGTTCGCGCTTGTTTTTAGTTGGGGTTAGCCCCCGCTTGTGGCACGCGCGGTAGGCAGGCACATTATTTGTACAAAGCATCTGCTTCGCAAAGCGGGTGCTGGAGGGGTCTACACCACGGCGCATTGCGCACGGGCTGTTTCGGCAGTTGCCACACCAACCGGAGTCTTTGTGCAGTTCCTGCAATTGATGGTTAGCGGCGTATCGCAAGGCTGCATTTACGGTTTGATCGCGCTCGGCTTCGTCTTGATTTACAAGGCGACCGAGGCGGTGAGCTTCGCGCAAGGCGAGCTGATGATGCTGGGCGCGTTCTGCGGACTGGCGCTGATGACGGTGCTGGGCTTTCCATTCTGGGTGGCCGTGCCGGCCACCATCGTTGCCATGGGCCTGTTTGGCGTGGTGCTCGAACGCGTGGTGATTCGACCCATCCTCGGGCAGCCGGTGTTTTCCATCGTCATGCTCACCATTGGCGTCGGCTACATACTGCGCGGCCTGGTGACGATGATCCCGAACATCGGCACCGACACGCACCGCCTGCCGGTGCCGTACAAAGACATGCTGCTGCGCGTCGGCGAATTGGTACTGAGCGCCGAGCAACTGGTGGTGATTGGCGCCACCGCAGTGCTGTGCCTGCTGCTGTTTGCGCTGTTTCGCTACAGCAAGCTCGGCGTGGCCATGCAGGCCTCGTCGCAAAACCAGCTGGCTGCGTACTACATGGGCATTCCGGTTCAGCGGCTCAACGGCCTGGCCTGGGGGCTTGCGGCGGCGGTCGCAGCGGTCGCTGGCCTGCTGCTGGCGCCCATCACCTTCGTGCACGCCAACATGGGCTTCATCGGGCTCAAGGCGTTTCCGGCCGCTGTGGTGGGCGGGTTCGGCAGCCTGCCGGGCGCCATCGTCGGCGGCCTGGTGATTGGCCTGGTCGAATCTTTCTCGGGCTTTTATCTGCCCGAAGGCTTCAAGGACACCGCGCCCTACATCGTCGTGCTGCTCATGCTGATGGTCCGGCCAAACGGCCTGTTTGGCGAACGCCTGCGAAAGAAAGTATGAGGCACCCCCCTATGTCACTTCGCTCCTTCCCCCCGCTCGCGCTGCGCTGCGCTACGCGGGCAGGGGGACGACGCCAGCGCGGCGGGGCGGCCCTAGCGCGGCGTCCGCTGGTTTTGGCCCCGTCGATTTCACGCGCCGTAGGGCACTAGACATGCGCTTTCTCTTCAAGACTTCGTACGCGCAGGACCTGCGGCTGGCCAAGCATGGCGGGCAAGTGTTCTGGTACAGCGTGTTGTGCGTGCTGCTGGTCGCGGCGCCACTGTTTACGCCCGAGTACTGGCTGGCACAGCTGACCTTTGTGCTGATCTACGCCATCGTCGGCCTTGGGCTGATGCTGCTGGCCGGCTACACCGGGCTGTTCTCGCTCGGACACGCGGCCTTTCTGGGGGTTGGGGCGTACACGCAAGCGGTGCTGACCGGCATGGGATGGCCGTTCCTGCTCTCGCTCGCTTGCGCAGCAAGCATCTCCGCGGCGGTCGGCATCGTGGTCGGCTTGCCGGCCATGCGCGTCAAGGGCATCTACCTGGGCATGGCAACACTGGCCTTTGGCTTCATTGTGGAAGAAGGCTTTGCGCGCTGGGAGAGCGTGACCGGCGGCAACTCGGGCAAATCGGTGGCCACGCCCGAGGTGCTGGGCTACGCGGTGGACACTGCCGCGTCGTTCTATTTGCTCTGCCTGGTGATCACGGTGCTGTGCACGCTGGTCATCCTGAACCTGCTGCGCTCGCCCACCGGCCGGGCCTTTGTCGCCATCCGCGACTCCGAGATTTCGGCGCAAAGCATGGGCATCCACCTGGCGTACTACAAGACGCTGTCGTTCGCGCTCTCGGCCGCGTTGGCCGGCATCGGCGGCGCGCTGTACGCGCACAAGCTGCAGTTCATCTCGCCGGATCAGTTCAGCATCCTGCAGTCGATTGATCTCTTGCTGATGATCGTCATCGGCGGCCTGGGCTCTGTGCACGGTGCGTTTCTGGGCGCGCTGTTTCTTATTTCCATGCCGCAACTCATCGCGCTTGGCAAGGACTGGCTACCCGATTCGGTGGGCCAGTCGCCCGGCCTGCAAGGCCTTGTCTATGGCGTGGTGCTGGTGGCGTTCGTGCTGTTTGAACCCATGGGGTTGTACGGCCGCTGGCTCAAGGTGCGCACCTGGTTGCAGATGTTCCCGTTCTACCGCCAGGGCATGTTCAAGCGGCAAAAGACATTCCAGAAATCGGATAGGTTGAGATGAGACACCCCCCTGAGTCGCTTCGCGCCTTCCCCCCGCTCTCGCTTCGCTGCGCTACGCGGGCAGGGGGACAACGCCCTCGATACGGGGCGGCGCGGCCGGCCCCGGCCCTTGCTCGGCGTTTCTCGCCTGAGCCGCGCCAGTATCAAGAAGTGCTTACCGCCGGCGGCGTTCTGGGAACAAACCAATGACCGACGACGTTCTGCTTTCGGCCCGCAACCTCAGCGTGCGCTTTGGCGGCGTGCTGGCGGTCAACGACGTGAGTTTTGACGTGCGCCGGGGCGAGGTGTTCACGCTGATCGGCCCCAACGGCGCCGGCAAGACGACGGTGTTCAACCTGATCAGCCGGATTTACACGCCCACCACCGGCAGCATGGAGTGGGCGGGGCCGCAGGGCCGCATCGATCTGACCCAGCAGGCGCCCCACCAGATTGCGGGCCTGGGCATTGCGCGCACGTTCCAGAACATCGAACTGTTCGAGCACGCCAGCGTGCTGCACAACCTGCTGATCGGCCGGCACATCCGGCGCGAAACCAGGCTCTGGGCCGACATGCTGTTCACCGGGCGCGTGCGCGCCGCCGAGGTGCGGGCGCGCGCGAAGGCCGAAGAAATCATCGAGTTCCTGGACCTGCAGCACTACCGCGACACCCTGGTGGCGGGTCTGCCCTACGGCGTGCGCAAGGTGGTGGAACTGGCCCGCGCGCTGTGCACCGAGCCGCAGTTGCTGCTGCTCGACGAGCCCTCGTCGGGCCTGAACGTCGAGGAAACCGAAGACATGGCGTTCTGGATTCAGGACATCCAGCAGGACCTGGGCATTTCGGTGCTGATGGTGGAGCACGACATGTCCCTCGTGTCCAAGGTGTCCGACCGCGTGCTCGCCATGAACCAGGGCGAAGTGGTGGCGCTTGGCACACCCAAAGAGGTGCAGGCGCACCCCGGCGTGATCGAGGCCTACCTGGGCAGCATCGACGAAGTGACCAGCCTGCGCCGCCCGGCCGGCACCGCGCCTGCAAGGAGCGCCGCATGACGACCACCGCCATCGACACCCCGCTGGCCGCCGCGCCGCCCGCCGTGGCAGCCCCGCTGCTGGGCCTGCAAAACGTCGAGAGCGCCTACGGCCCGATCAAAGCGATTCGGGGCGTCAGCCTGATGGTGCAGCCGGGCGAAATTGCCGCTGTGCTGGGCAGCAACGGCGCCGGCAAGACGACCATCCTCAAAACCATTTCGGGCATTCTCGATCCACGCCGGGGCAGCATTGAATTTGGCGGCGCCGACATCACCGGGCACGACCCGGCCGCCATCGTGCGCCGCGGCATGGTGCATGTACCCGAGGGGCGCGAGGTGTTTGCCCTGCTGTCGGTGCGCGACAACCTGCTGATGGGCGCCTACACCCGCAGCGACGGTGACGCCGTGGCGCGCGATCTGGAAGCCGTCTACGGCTACTTCCCGATCCTGCGCGAACGCGCAACGCAGGAGGCCGGCCTGCTCTCGGGCGGGCAGCAGCAAATGCTGGCGATTTCGCGCGCCCTGATGGCAAACCCCAAACTCATCCTGCTGGACGAGCCCAGCCTGGGCCTGTCGCCGCGATTGACCAAGGAAATTTTCGAGATCGTGGTGCGCATCAACCGCGAGCGCGGCACCACCATCCTGCTGGTCGAGCAGAACGCCAACATGGCGCTCAACGCCGCCGACTTTGGCTACGTGCTGGAGAACGGCCGCATCGTCATGGAAGACACCTGCGCCCGGCTGCGCGAGAAGGACGACATCAAGGAGTTCTACCTCGGCATGAAGGACGAAGGGGTGCGGGGGGAGCGGCGGTGGAAGAAGAAGAAAACCTGGAGGTAGTCAGATGAGGCAAGCCCTGAGTCGCTTCGCGCCTTCCCCCTCTCTCGATTTGCTACGCAAATCGGGAGGGGGACGCCCCCAGCGCGGCGGGGCGGCCGTTGCGCGGGGGCGCTGGCCTTGGGCCGCGCGCATCTCTAACCTTCGGGGCTGCAAGCGCACCATGCAATCGAACCACTATGTCTAACCTCTGGAACCTTGACCACATTCAGCCGGCTGCCACCGATGTATTGGCGGGCGACACCATTCCTGCAATGTTCTGGAACGCAGTGGCAGAGCGCGGGCCGAATGTTTGGCTGCGGCAGAAAGAGCTGGGCATCTGGAAGAGCTGGACCTGGAACCAGACGGCCGAGGCAGTGCGCGAGATCGCCGGCGGTTTGATGGCGCTGGGCCTGGCACCGGGTGAGACGACCTCGATCCTCTCCAACACCAACATCGAGTGGGTGCTGGCCGACCTGGCGGTGCTGTGCTGCGGCGGGGTGTCCAACGGCATCTACCCCACCGACGCCGCCGTGCAGGTGCAGTACTTGTGTGAGGATTCGTCCACGCGCGTGCTGTTTGTCGAGGACGACGAGCAGCTCGACAAGGCACTGGAAGTGCGGGCACAGCTTCCCTTGCTGCGCAAGATTGTGGTGTTCGACATGGAGGGGCTGCGCAGCCTTGACGATGAGGGCGTCATCGGCCTGCCCGCCCTGCGCGCCATGGGCCGCGACTACCTGGCGCAGCACCCGGGCGAGCTGGAGCGCCGCTCACAGGCCTGCCGGCCGGAGGACCTCGCCATCCTGGTCTACACCTCGGGCACCACCGGCAAGCCCAAGGGCGCGATGCACACCCATGGCGGCCTCACCTACACCTTGCGCGGCTACAACACCTTGATTGCGCGGGACGAAACCGACGAGGCGATGTGCTTTTTGCCGCTGTGCCACATTGCCGAGCGCATGGGCGGGGAATACTTTTCGCTCTACACCGGCAACAAGCTCAACTTTGTCGAGAACCCCGAGACGGTGCCCGAGAACGTGCGCGAGATCGCGCCCACGGTGTTCACTGCCGTGCCGCGGGTGTGGGAAAAGTTTTATTCCGGCGTGATGATTTCGCTCAAGGAATCCACCCGCTTGCAGCAGGCCGCCTACGCCTGGGCGATTGGCATCGGCACGCGCATTGCCGACCATGTGCTGGCGGGCGAGGCGGTCAGCACCAGCCTCAAGCTGCGCTTTTACCTGGCGCGCTGGCTGGTGCTCGACAACGTTCGCAAGCTCATTGGCATCCACAAGTCGCGCTTTCTGGTGACCGGCGCCGCGCCGATTTCGCCCGAGCTCGTCAAGTGGTATCTGGCGCTGGGCGTGCCCATGCTGGAGGTTTGGGGCATGACGGAAACCTGCGGCGCCGCCACCGGCGTGCCGGCCAGCCGCATGAAGCCCGGCTCGATTGGCCCGGCGGCGCAGTTCAACGAGGTGCGCATTGCCGAGGACACCGGGGAAATCCTGGTGCGCGGCCCCAATGTGTTCAAGGGCTACCTCAACCTGCCCGAGAAGACCGCCGAAACCATCGATGCCGACGGCTGGCTGCACACCGGCGACGTGGGCACCATGGATGCCGAAGGCTACCTGCGCATTACCGACCGCATGAAAGACATCATCGTGACGGCGGGCGGCAAGAACGTGACGCCAAGCGAGCTGGAAAACGACCTCAAGTTCAGCCCCTACATTACCGACGCGGTGGTGATTGGCGACAAGCGGCCCTACCTCACGGCCATCGTGATGATCGACCAGGAGAACGTCGAGAAGTACGCCCAGGACCACGACGTTCCGTTCTCCAACTACGCCAGCCTGACCCGTACCGCCGAAGTGCAAGCGCTGATCCAGGGCGAGCTCGACCGCGTGAACGCCAAGTTCGCGCGGGTCGAGCAGATCAAGAAGTTCTTCCTGCTCGACACCCAGCTCACGGCAGAAGACGAAGAACTCACCCCCACCATGAAGCTCAAACGCAAGTTGGTGGAGAAGAAGTACGCCGAGCAGATTGAGGCCATGTACCGCTCTTAGGGAAACTGCCCGTGCCTTGAAAGTCCCGCCGACCTATAACTGTTGATCCAAGGAGACAAAGCCATGAAACTTCACCACCTCGCAGCCCTCGCAATTGCGCTGGGCACCACCGGCGCCGCCATGGCGCAGCAGGGCGTCACCAAGGACACCATCACGCTGGGTTCGATTCAAGACTTGTCAGGCCCGCTGGCTGGCTTCGGCAAGCAGGTGCGCAACGGCATGATGCTGCGCGTCGACGAGGCCAACGAGCAGGGTGGCGTGGATGGCCGCAGGCTGGAACTGAAAGTGGAAGACTCGGGCTACGACCCCAAGCGTGCCGTTCTGGCCGCGCAGAAGCTCGTCAACCAGGACAAGATTTTCATGATGGTCGGCCACATCGGCACGGCGCAGAACATGGCCGCCATGCCGGTGCAGTTCGCCAAGAACGTCATCAACTTCTTCCCGGTGACCGCTGCGCGTGAAATGTACGAGCCGTTCAACCGGCTCAAATACGCGTTTGCCGCCACCTACTACGACCAGATTCGCCTGGCACTGCCCAAGCTGGTGAAAGAGAAGAACGCCAAGAAGGTCTGCACCCTGTACCAGGACGACGAATTCGGCCTGGAAGTGGAGCGCGGCGGTGAAGACGCCCTCAAAACCATGGGCATGCAGTACACCGAGAAGACTTCGTTCAAGCGCGGCGCCACCGATTTTTCATCGCAGGTTGCCAAGATGAAGGCCGCCGGTTGCGACTTTGTCGTGCTGGGCACCATCATCCGCGAGACCATCGGCGCCATTGGCGAGTCTCGCAAAACCGGCTTCAACCCGACCTTCCTGGGTTCCAGCGCCGCCTACACCGACCTCATCCACAAGCTTGGCGGCAAGGCGATGGACGGCCTCTACGCCACCATGACGGTGCAGAACCCCTACCTGGATGAGGCCTCGCAGCCGATTCGTTTCTGGGCCACCAAGTACAAGACGAAGTTCAACGAAGACCCGACCGTGTTCTCGGTGTACGGCTACACCATCATTGACGCCTTCATCCGGGCAGCTCAAAAGGCCGGCAAGAACCTGACCACCGACAGCTTCATCAAGGCCATGGACACCATGGTGATTCCACCGGACATCTTCGGCAGTGCCGAAGGCACGTTCAGTCCCACCAAGCGCCTGGGCAGCGACCTCTCGCGCCTGTCGCAAATCCAGGACGGCAAATGGAAGGTGGTGTCGGACTACGTGCAGCCCTGAGCGCCCCTGTTCGATGCAAAGCCGCCCGCAGGGGCGGCTTTTTTCATGGTCTGTGGCAGAATTTTAGAAAGCGTCTGCTTTTTAAAATTAACCCGGAGACAACCCATGATTGACCGCACCCTGTTCAACGAGGACCACCGCGCGTTTGGCGAGAGCTTCGAGCGTTTCGTTGCCAAGGAGATAGCGCCCCACCACGCCGCCTGGGAAGAGCAGGGCTACGTCGACCGTGCGGTCTGGAACAAGGCCGGTGAAAACGGCTTCCTGTGCATGACGCTGCCTGAGGAATACGGCGGCTCGGGCGCCGACAAGCTCTATTCCGTCCTGCAGATGGAAGCCATTGCGCGTGCCGGTGTGAGCGGCATCGGTTTCGGGCTGCACAGCGAAATCGTGGCACCGTACATCCTGCATTACGGCACCGACGAGCAGAAGCAAAAATACCTGCCCAAGCTTGCCAGCGGGGAAATGGTGGGCGCCATTGCCATGAGCGAACCGGCCGCCGGCAGCGACCTGCAAGGCATTCGGACCACTGCCATCAAAAGCAGCGACGGCTCGCACTATGTGCTGAGCGGCAGCAAGACCTTCATTACCAATGGCTGGCACGCCGACCTCGTAATCGTGGTCGCCAAGACGAACCCGGCCGCGGGCGCCAAAGGCACCAGCCTGCTTCTGGTCGAAGCCGGCATGCCCGGGTTTGAGAAAGGCCAGCGGCTGAAAAAGCTCGGCATGAAGGCGCAAGACACCTCCGAACTGTTCTTCAACGATGTCAAGGTGCCGGCGGAAAATCTGCTCGGCGGCGCAGCGATGGAAGGCCGCGGCTTTATCTGCCTGATGGAACAGCTCCCCTGGGAACGCTTGCAAATCGCCATCGGCGCGGTCGCGTCATCGGAAGCCGCCATCGGATGGACGGTGGACTACGTGCAGCAGCGCAAAGCCTTTGGCCAGAGCGTGGCGGCGTTTCAGAACACCCGCTTCAAGCTGGCCGAGCTGCAGACCGAGGTGCAGGTGGCGCGCGTGTTTGTCGACAAGTGCTGCGAGCTGATGCAGGCGGGCCAGCTCGACACCGCAACCGCCAGCATGGCCAAGTACTGGACCAGCGACCTGCAGTGCAAGGTGATGGACGAGTGCGTGCAACTGCACGGCGGCTACGGCTACATGTGGGAATACCCCATCACCCGCGCCTACGCCGACGCGCGCGTGCAGCGCATTTACGGCGGCACCAACGAAATCATGAAGGAAGTCATTGCGCGCGGCATGGGCCTGGGCTCGCGCTGATGCGCCCACCAGCGGCGCGCATCCATCGCAGCAAAATACTATCAAATAAATAGCTGCTAGCGCACGCTGGATATGCGCTAGATGGCGATTTGACTCATATTTGTTGGCGGGTTCACAATGGGTTGTAGCCAACGCCTGGACGCCCCAATGTCTCCTCCCAACGCCTTCTATGCCCAGTCGGGCGGCGTCACCGCCGTCATCAACGCCTCTGCCTGCGGCGTCATTGAAACCGCCCGCCGCCACCCCGACCGCATCGGCACGGTCTACGCCGGGCGCAATGGCATCGTCGGCGCGCTGACCGAAGACCTGATCGACACCGCAGACGAATCGGCCCAAGCCATCGCCGCCCTGCGCAGCACGCCCTCGGGCGCGTTCGGTTCGTGCCGTTTCAAGCTCAAGTCGCTGGAGACGCACCGGCGCGAATACGAGCGCCTGATTGCGGTGTTCAAGGCGCACGACATTGGCTACTTCTTCTACAACGGCGGCGGCGATTCGGCCGACACCTGCTTCAAGATGAGCCAGCTCTCAAGCGCCATGGGCTACCCGCTGCAGGCGATCCATGTGCCCAAGACCATCGACAACGACCTGCCGCTGACCGACTGCTGCCCCGGTTTCGGCTCGGTCGCCAAATACGTGGCCGTCTCCACGCTGGAAGCCTCGTTCGACGTGCGCTCCATGGCGGCGACGTCCACCAAAGTCTTCGTGCTCGAAGTCATGGGCCGCCACGCGGGCTGGATTGCGGCTTCCGCAGGGCTGGCCGCTGACCACGGCATCCCGGTCGCCATCCTGTTTCCCGAAGTGGCGTTCGACCAGCAGGCGTTTCTGGCGCATGTCGCGGCGCTGGTCGAGCGGCACGGCTACTGCACCGTGGTGGTGTCCGAGGGCAGCCGCTACCCGGACGGGCGCTTTCTGGCAGAGCAAGGCGCGCGCGATGCGTTTGGCCACGCGCAATTGGGCGGCGCGGCACCGGTGGTCGCGCAGATGGTGCACGAATCGCTTGGCGTGAAGGTGCACTGGGCAGTGGCCGACTATTTGCAACGCGCCGCGCGCCACATCGCATCGGCCACCGACGTGCGCCAGGCGTACGAAGTGGGCCAACACGCGGTCGAACTTGCGCTGCAAGGCCAGAACGCCGTCATGGTGACGATTGAGCGCCTGAGCGACGCCCCGTACCGCTACCGGCTTGGCGCTGCGCCGCTCGACGCCGTCGCCAACGTCGAGAAACCCATGCCGCGCAGCTTTGTCACCGAAGACGGGTACGGCATTTCAGCCGCCTGTCGGCGCTACTTGCTTCCGCTGATCGAAGGCGAAGACTACCCGGCCTTTCAGGGCGGCCTGCCGGTGTACGTCACGCTGCGCAACCGTGCCGTGGCCAGGAAGTTGCCGGCTTTCCAGCTTGGGTGAAGCTCTGGCGGAGCCTATGGACTGCGCCATAGGGGCATCCACCCTATTTAAACCAAGCAAATGCTCTTCTAAAAAATTTATACTGGGCGACGCACCACAGGAGACCCCAACCCATGACCGAAGCCTATGTGTTCGAAGCCCTGCGCACCCCGCGCGGCAAGGGCAAAAAAGACGGCAGCCTGCACGAAGTCAAACCCATCACCCTGCTCACCGGCCTGCTCACCGAGCTGCAGGCGCGCCAGGGCTTTGACACCGCGGCGGTGGACGACATCGTCATGGGCATCGTCTCGCCGATAGGCGAGCAGGGCTCGGTGCTGCCCAAGGTGGCGGCGATCAAGGCCGGCTGGGCGTTCACGACCGCAGGCGTGCAGATCAACCGCTTCTGCGCCTCAGGCCTGGAAGCGGTGAATATGGCGGCGCAAAAAGTGCGCTCGGGTTGGGAAGACCTGGTCGTGGCAGGCGGCGTCGAAAGCATGAGCCGCGTGCCGATTGGCGCCGACGGTGGCGCCTGGGCGCAGGACCCGGAAACCAATTCGGCCACGCTGTTTGTGCCGCAGGGTATAGGCGCCGACCTGATTGCCACGCTGGACGGCTTCACGCGCGAAGACGTGGACGCGTTTGCGCTCGAATCGCAACGCCGCGCCAGCGCCGCACGTGCGGCCGGTTACTTCAAGCAATCGGTGGTGCCGGTGCGCGACGCCCTGGGCCTAGTGATACTGGAAGAAGACGAA
>JAUCDU010000052.1:0-11611 GCA_034674825.1 Giesbergeria sp. | reverse complement strand
GCCGACAACGCCTACGCGTTTCGCATGATGCGGCTGTTTCAGCAGTCCGGCATGCATTTCATCGCACTGCCAACCGAAAACGCCTACCTGCAGGGGCGCCAGGACAGCTACCCCAAGCGCCGCGGCCTGACGCGGGTGAAAGAGCTGTGGCAAGGCGGCATCAACGTCTGCTTTGGCCAGGACTCGATCAACGACCCGTGGTACCCGGTCGGCAATGGCAACCTGATGAACATTCTGGACAATGGCATTCACCTGGCGCAGACCATGTCGTTCGAAGAGCTGGACCAGTGCCTGGACCTGATCACCACCAACGGTGCCAAGACCTTGAACGTGCAAGACCAGTACGGCATTGAAGTGGGCAAGCCGGCCAACTTCCTGGTGCTCAATGCCCGTTCGCCCTTTGAGGCCGTGCGCCAGCGTGCCGACGTGCTCGCATCCGTCCGCCGTGGTGACTACCTCTTCAAGCGCCCAGAGCCGAGTTATGAGATTGCGCTCGATCTCTTGGGCAAGACGGCTTAAGCGCGAACGGCGCCCCGCGCGTGGCCCGCTGCCCAGCCCAGGCCTGCTCCTTTGCGAAGAAGCCCGTGCGCATCTCGACGCCAATGTGCAGGTCGGCGGGCGACTCGCGGGTTGTCAAGTGGGAAATTGACGTGATCAACCAGGCACTGCGCCTGATGATGGGCATTTGAAATTTCAAGGACGAAACATCATGAGCGAAGCTTCTGAAATGCAGTATTTGCGTCGCTGCGTGGAACTCGCCACCGAGGCATTGGCTGCAGGTGACCAACCCTTTGGTTCGGTGCTGGTCGCCGCCGACGGAACGGTTCTTTTCGAAGACCGCAACCGCGTCGGATCGGGCGATGCCACCCGCCATCCGGAATTCGAGATTGCGCGCTGGGCCGCAACCCATATGCTGCCGCAGGCCAGAGCCAACGCAACCGTCTATACCTCGGGCGAGCACTGTCCGATGTGTGCCGCCGCGCATGGTTGGGTCGGTCTGGGGCGAATCGTGTACGTCAGCTCTTCGCAGCAACTCATGCAATGGCATGCCGAGCTGGGGCTGGCGCCCGGGCCGGTACAAGCATTACCGATTCAGGAGGTCATTGCCGGCGTGGTGGTAGAGGGACCCATTGCCGATCTGGCTGAGCAAGTGCGCAACCTGCACCGCCGCTTTCACGGCGCGGCGTAGAAGCTCGCCGCTTCACAGCCTGCAAGCAAGCCTTCTGGCCTGCATTCCTAGAAACTTTCCGGCGCGATCTGGTTACCCAGAGTCGTCAAGCGCCACCACCGTCAACTGGCGCACGGCGCATGAACCAGTTCGCTACGCCGAGCACGGGCGCATGCCGAGCCGTGACGAATCCAAGTGACTCATAGAAACCGGCGTTGATCGCGAGATCGGTCTCCAGCCAAGCGGCGACCGCCAGCGCGTCCAGTTGCCGGCAGCAATCCAGCATCAAGTGGCGCGCCACACCCTGGCGGCGGTAGGCCGACGCCACGGCCAGCGGCCCGATATGCCAATGCAATTCGCGAGGGTCGTAGCGCGCCCAGGCCGCCAGCCACCGCGCGATGCGCCACACGCCAAGCGGCGGATTGCTGGTCACAACCACACCGGCAAAACGCAGTGCCGCCAAGCCCGTTGGACGGCAAGCACCAGGTCGCATCAGGCCCAGCACACCCACCAGCTCGCCTTGTGCATAGGCGCCCAGAAGCCTGCCGCTGGATTGGACATGACGTACCAGCGGGTCCATGAAGCGCCCCAGGCGCTTTCGCCGGCGCGGCGGGTCGGCGCCGAACGCCCGTACATGCAAGGGGTTGTCGAGCATGGCGTCGGCCAGCAGCACGGTCGCCGCAGCGCGCTGTTGGCCAGACACAAGCTCCCTGATCTCGATGCCAACGCCTGCACCTGCCCGGTGAGACCGTGACTGCGGGTGCTCCATCAGGCGATTGCCCGGCTCAGGTACCGCGGATTTTCCGCTGGCCCAAGCGCTCGCGACCGTGCGGCGCGCCGAAGTCCAACACCGGACCGATCGACACGATGCCGTGCGGATTGATCGTTGGGTGGCTGCAAAAATAGTGGTGTCGAATGTGGTCCATGTGGACGGTGTCGGCCACACCAGGCATCTGGTAAATATCGCGCAGCAAGCCGCTCAGGTTTGGATAGTCGGCGATGCGCTTTCTGTCGCATTTGAAGTGCGTGACGTACACCGCGTCGAAGCGCAGCAGCGTCGCCCACAGCCGCAGATCGGCTTCGGTCAGGGTGTTTCCCAGCAAGTAGCGGCTTTCGCCCAGACGGCGATCCAGATCTTCCAGCGCAGTGAACAGGGCGGTCGCCGCCTCGTCATAGGCAGCTTGCGTGGTGGCGAAGCCCGCTTTGTATACGCCGTTGTTGACGTGTTCGTACACCGTGTCGTTGACGGCATCGATCCCGGCGAGAAGGTCTTGCGGGCAGTAGTCGCCTGGGCGCGCGCCGACGCCGTCGAATGCGCTGCTCAGCATGCGAATGATCTCGGCAGATTCGTTGCTGACGATGGTCTCGCGCTCTTTGTCCCACAGGATGGGCACCGTCACGCGTCCGCTGTAGTGCGGATCGGCCTTCAGGTACACCTGGTACATCTTGTCGAACCCGTACAGCAGGTCGCCGGTCGCGCCAGGGAAATCCGTGCGCAGCTCCCAACCGTTCTCCAGCATCAGCGGGTGCGACACGGAAACGTCAATGTGTTGCTCCAGCCCTTTCCAGGCGCGCATCACCAGGGTTCGGTGTGCCCACGGACAGGCGTAGGACACATACAGGTGATAGCGCCCGCGCTCGGCCTTGAAACCACTGTCGCCGCTTGGACCCGCTTTGCCGTCTGCCGAAATCCAGCTGCGGAACTGGCTTTTCGAGCGTTCGAAGCGACCCTCCGTCGCCTTGGTGTCGTACCACTCGTCGTGCCACTTTCCATCGACCAAAAGTCCCATGATGTTCTCCAACTGCAATGGGTCCAGCTTACAGGCTTGCGGCTGAAAGTGCCGTGCGGGCACGGAGCAAGACGGCGGAGCAAGCAAGAGAACTGCGTGCCCGCATGCAGTAAGGTAGTCATTTTCGGCTGTCAATGTGCGCCAGCGCCATCGGCAAGCTGGACGCGAACTTTTCCCGAGTGAACCTGGAACCCCCTCCAAGTGACAAGCAACATCCAGCAAAAGGCACATCTGCACGCGCTGCTGGTCGACGACGACCCGATGGCACAGGTGTGCCGGGACCTGCCCGAATCCGCGTGCCGCGAGCAGCCGCGCAACTATGGCGTGCATGTGGTGTCGCTCAGTCTGACCAAGGTCGGTGAAGGCCTCGCCGATCCCAAACTCGTGCTTGCCTGGTTGCTTGACGCCATCGGCACGCCCACGTGGGCGCTGGGCCTGCTGGTGCCGGTGCGCGAATCGCTGGCGATGCTGCCGCAACTGGCAATCTCGGCACGCATCCGCCGCCTTGCCATTCGCAAGACCGTCTACGTGGCGGGCTGTGTCGTACAGGGCGCGGCCATTGTCGGTTTCGGCCTGATGGGTTGGTTCGCGCAGCTGTTTTCCGGTGCCGTCGCCGGCATTGTTGCGGTCGCCCTGATTGCGGTCTTTGCGCTGGGGCGCAGTCTGTGCTCGATCAGCCACAAAGACGTGCTCGGCAAAACCGTGGATATTGGCCGGCGCGGCACGGTCAGTGGCACCGCCGGCACATTTGCAGCCGTGGCGACCTTGTTGCTGGCGCTGGCTTACTCCGCTGGCTGGATTGCGCTCACGGTGCCGGTGGTCTCGGGCATGGTCGCGCTCGGCGGCCTGTGCTGGCTGTTGGCGGCGTTCGTTTTCGCGTCGATCCGCGAAGAGCCAGGTGCCACCGAAGGCGGTATCGACGGTCTGGCGGCAGTCGTTGCGCAGCTTGATCTGCTGCGCAGCAATGCGCCTTTGCGCCGGCTCATCGTGACGCGCGGTTTGCTGCTTTCGTCGGCGCTGGCACCGCCGTTCTACGTGGCGCTCAGCGGCGACAGCTCTGTCAGCGGCCTCGGCACGCTCGGGCCCTTCATGATCGCGTCAGCGGCTGCGAGTCTGGCAAGCACCTACGTCTGGGGGCGGCTCGCAGACCAGTCAAGCCGGCGCGTGCTCATGCTGGCGGCCACACTGGCCGCGCTGGCCAATGCGTCTGCTGCCTTTTTTGCCCTGGCGATGCCGCAGGTGCTGGGGCACGCATCCGTGCTGCCCGCCCTGTTGTTCGTGCTGATGGTGGCGCACCAAGGCGTGCGTCTCGGGCGTTCGGTGCATGTGGTTGACATGGCAGACCGCGACAGCCGGGCGACCTACACCGCGCTCAGCAATTCGGTGGTGGGGGTCATCCTGCTGGCTGCCGGCGTTTTCGGGGTCGTTGCACAGTGGCTCGGCATCGGCGCCGTACTGGCCATCTTTACGTTGATGGCGGCCCTGGCAGTGCGCGCGGCGGCCGGCCTGGATGAGGTTCAGGCGACTTGAGAGATGCGGCCAGGGCATGCCGCTCTGCGCTCGGATCAAGAACACCACGCTCTCAAGCCGAAATTAAAGGAAAACAGTGAAAGCAATGGGTTCGTTGGCAGGGCAAGATGCAAACCGCAGACATAGGAAGCCGCTGATCGATTTCGTCAGGGCGCACTCTAGTACTCCGGCACGTCGGGACGCCGTTTCGGGACGCACATGACCCAAAACACACCAGCGCCAGCAGACCGCTCGGACATAGAGGCGTCCGTTCGCTGGCGCATTCTGGCGGTGCTGCTGGGCGTCATTTTCATGACGCTGATCGGCGTGAGCATTGTCAACGTCGCGCTGCCCTCGATTCAGCGCGGCCTGGGGGCGGAGCAATCGGATCTGCAATGGGTTCTGTCGGGCTATGCGCTGACCTTCGGGGTCATTTTGGTGGCGGCAGGGCGCGCTGGCGACATCATGGGGCGCGGCGGCATCTTTCTGGTCGGCGTGGCGATCTTTACCGTCTCATCGATTGCTGCGGGGCTCGCCCCTGACGCGCACTGGCTCAACACGGCGCGGTTCGCGCAGGGAATCGGCTCGGGGCTGCTCAGCCCGCAAGGCATCGGGATGATCCAGCAGTATTTCCGTGGCGACGAGCGCGGCCGGGCCTTCGGCTATTTCGGCACCGTGGTGGGGTTTTCTGTCGCCATCGGTCCGGTGTTGGGTGGGTTTTTGATTGAGGCCGGCGGCCCCGAACTTGGTTGGCGCTTGACCTTTTTGGTGAATGTTCCTATTGGCATCACCGCCATCATCCTGGGGTTCAAATGGTTCCCCAAACCTCTTTTCCGCCGCCCGCCGCAGCACACGCCAGACGGAACGGGCCGGGCAGTCGGCTGGCTGGGCTCACTGGACCCGGTCGGCTCGGTGCTGCTGGGGCTGGCGATCCTGGCCATTCTGTATCCGTTCATGGAGTCGCGTGGCTCGGCCATTTCGTGGGCGCTGCTGCCGGTAGGCGTCGCGTTGATCTGGCTGTGGGTGCAGTGGGAGCGGCGTTGCGCACGTTTTGGCCACAGCCCCATGGTGGATCTGGACATCTTCCGCACCAGCAGCTTTACCAACGGAACCCTCATCATGACGCTGTATTTCATGGGCATGACCAGTATCTGGGTGCTGGTGGCGCTGTATGTGCAGGAGGGCGAGGGAAAAACGGCGTTTGAATCTGGCCTGTTCGGGATTCCGGCGGCCCTGATATCGGCCTATGCCGCGCACTGGTCGGGCCACCGGGTCAACCGCTATGGCCGCAAGATCGTGATCGGCGGGCTGGCCCTGGCACTTGTCGGCCTGGCCGCCAGCATCGCCGTCGTACTGCTGCACGAATGGTTCGATGTGAGCGTGTGGTGGCTTTTGCTCTCGCTGTCGTTCATTGGCCTGGCGCAAGGGGCCGTCATCAGCCCGAACCAGGCGCTGACGCTGGCCGAGGTGCCGCTCGCCTACGCGGGAAGCTCGGGCGCAATCATGCAGACCGGGCAGCGCATCGGGACAGCAGTGGGCATTGCGGTCATCACGGCGGCGGTCTTCGCGTCGCTTGCCATGTGGTCCTGGTCGGTCGCCGTGGTCATTGGCTTCGTCCTGATTTCTCTGGTGGTGCTGGTGGCGCTGGCAGTGGCCTTCAAGGACCAGCGCGACCGCGCGCACAGCGCCTCGGCAAGGTTTGCTGCCCAGCGCGAGCCAAGCCAGCCGCTTGATGTCGGCTAGGGCTGTCTCTGAACCGTGCTCCCCGTCCTCTCGCTGGGGATTGGCTTGCTACCCATCATTGTTGAGATTTTTCGGCGGCGGGAAAGCACCAGCAAGGTCATGCAATGGTGTTGCGTGCGGCGAGCACTTGTGCAATCGCCTGACAACTGAACGCCGAGGCTCGTCTGGTGCCCTGGCCTTGAACACGTCATGGCCCAGCGCGTGTGCATCCGAACCATCGCCATGTTCGGCGCGCTTGATGGGTCTTGCGATGAACTCCGCCGAAGGCATTCGTTCGGAGCGGCTCACACCCGCTCGCCCGCGATGTCGCCATCGCCTTCGGTGCGGGGATCCAGCGCCATGACTACAGGCGACACATCCGGCAGCGGCACGTATTTTTCGCGCAGCTCCACCGGTACCGAGGGCCGTCGACAGGCGTGCACCAACACAAACGCCGCGTACAACACCGCCACGGTCGCTTCAAACAAGAAGAAGCTCGATGGCCCATAAATCGCCATCAGCGCTGCGGCCAGCAGTGGGCCCACGGTTGCGCCGATCGAATAGACCATCAGCAAGCGCCCGGACGCCGCCACGTAATACCGGCGCTCCAAACGGTCAAAGGTTTGCGCCACGCACAAGGGGTACACGCTGCTCATGGCCCCGCCAAATGCCACACCCACTCCCAGCAAGAGAACAAACGGCAATTGCGCGGCAATGAAACCTGCCAACGTGCCCCAGGCAATGCCGACGGCCAGCAACACGCCGGCCATGACGAACCGCCGGTCGTACCGGTCTGCCAGCACGCCGACGGGGATTTGAAAGATCAGGCCACCGAGCACCACCACGCTCATAAACAATGCAACTTCGGACACGTTCAGCCCGATTCTTGTGGCAAACACCACACCCAGCGCATAGAACGACCCCACCATCAGTCCCGCCACGCCCGCGCCCACCACGCCGACTTTTGACGCCGCAAAAAGCGCCCTGATACCAAGCACGCGGCTGTCGCTGAGATTGGGCTCGGCCAGGCGCGTCATGGCCACTGGAACCAACGCAAGCCCAATCAGCGACGCCGCCAACATGAACAAATCGGGCTCAGCCACATCGGCGACATTGACCAGGGTTTGGCCCAGCGCGGTCGCCAAAAAGAGCGTCACCATGTAAAAACCGAGCACGCGCCCACGCGTTTCATTGCTGCTTTTGGTGTTCAGCCAACTTTCTATGCCAGCCGTCATGCCAGCAATGCAGAACCCGTTGACGACGCGCAGCAGCAGCCACGCCGCCGGATGCGCAAAGGCCGCATAGGCCAGGGTGGTGACCGCCATGAGCGCGGCAAAAACAGCGAAGGCACGGATATGGCCGATGCGCATGATCACGCGTTTGCCACGCAGCCCGCCCAGCGCCAGGCCAAAGTAATACGCCGCCATGACCAGCCCGGTCAAGGCCACCGGGTAACCCGCCGCCTCCATGCGCAGCGGCAGCAGCAAGGCGAGCAAGGCATTGCCCACCACAAAAGCCGCAGTGCCGCCCAACAGGGATTTCACCGAACGCAGAATGTCGCGCACATTTTTTGTCATTAGCAGCGCATCCTAAGCGGCGCATGGCGCATCTGCGCCAAACGAATGAAATTGCTATAATTAACATAGCTTCTCGCGCTTACCATACAAGCGCTAGAGCCTGTTTTTATACATATTTTCAGGGGCAAGCGGCTACCCCTAAAACCGCCAGCACGCTCAGGCACACCCCCATCGTGTCCATAGCGCACAGCGCAGCGACCACCGGCCGCGGCTGCCAGCCGCCAGCGGCACTTCGGAACGCCACGCCGGTGGCTGAGCCCCCGCTTGAATACACCCTTGAACCCGTTCGCGCGGGCCAGGGCGTACGATGAACAAACAGAATCACAACCCGGAGAACAGCCGTGAATCACGACCCGATGGATATCAGGGCCAGCCTGTCAACCAAGGCAGGCACCGCTTCTTACATCAGCCTGGCCAAGTTGGCCGCCAAAACGGGGGCGGATGTGGCGCGCCTGCCGCACACCGTCAAGATCCTGCTGGAAAACATCGCGCGCCGGGCTGGCGGTCGAGACGTGTCGGTGAGCGACGTCGAAGCGCTCGCGCATTGGCCGAAGGGCGCCGACGCGCCACTGGCCTTCATGCCGGCGCGCGTGCTGATGCAGGACTTCACCGGCGTGCCGGCCGTGGTCGATCTGGCGGCGATGCGCAGCGCGATGCAGCGAGCCGGCGCCGACCCGCAGCGCGTCAACCCGTTCGTCCCGGTCGATCTGATCATCGACCACTCGGTACAGGTCGATCGCTTCGGCAGCACCAGCGCCTACGCCGCCAACCTCGAATGGGAGTACGAGCGCAACCGCGAGCGTTATGCCTTGCTGAACTGGGCGCAGCAAGCGTTCGACGGCTTCCGGGTGGTGCCACCTGGCATGGGCATCTGCCACCAGATCAACCTCGAGCACCTGGGGCAAGTAGTCATCGAACGCGATGGCTGGCTGTTCCCTGACACCCTCGTCGGCACCGATTCGCACACCCCGATGATCAACGGCCTGGGCGTGCTCGGCTGGGGCGTTGGCGGCATCGAAGCCGAAGCCGCGATGCTGGGCCAGCCCATGTTCCTGCCCAAACCCATTGTGCTCGGCGTCCGCACGCGTGGCGAACTGCCGCCCGGCACCACGGCGACCGATCTCGTCTTGACCCTGACGCAGAAGCTGCGCTCGCACGGCGTCGTCGGCAAGTTCGTCGAATTCTTTGGCTCCGGCCTGAGCAGCCTGAGCATTGCCGACCGCGCCACGCTGTCGAACATGTCGCCCGAGTTCGGCGCGACGGCAACGCTGTTTCCGGTGGACGCCAACACCTTGAAGTACCTGCGCCTGACCGGGCGCGGCGACCTCGTGGAAAACGTCGAGCGCTACACGCGCGAGCAAGGCCTGTTCAGGACCGACGACGATGCCGAGCCCGCGTTCAGCGAAGTGCTGGATCTCGACCTGAGCCAGGTCGAACCGAGTGTGGCCGGGCCCAAGCGACCGCAGGACCGGGTCGCGCTGGCGGCGGTGGCGCAGTCGTTCCATTCGGCGGCCGAAGGCGTGGCGGCGCAGGTGAGTGCGAAAGAGATCGAACGGCTGGTCGCCGAAGGCGGCAGCGAAGCCGGTGAAGCGCCCAAATCACTGCCGGAACATCTGACGCAACCGCAGGGCGCGAAAGCCGTGACCCACGGCTCGGTCGTCATCGCGGCCATCACCAGTTGCACCAACACCTCGAACCCGTCGGTCATGATCGCCGCCGGCTTGCTGGCCAAAAAAGCGGTTGAAGCCGGCTTGCAATCGCGTCCGTGGGTGAAGACGTCACTGGCGCCGGGTTCGCGGGTCGTCACCCAATACCTCGACAAGGCGGGGCTGACGCCGTACCTGGAAAAGCTCGGTTTCAACCTGGTGGGCTACGGCTGCACCACCTGCATCGGCAATTCCGGTCCGCTGCCCCAAGAGGTTGCCGAACTGGTCACAAGCAAAGACCTGACGGTGGCTGCGGTGCTGTCGGGCAACCGCAACTTCGAGGGCCGCATTCATGCGCAGGTGAAAGCGAGCTACCTGGCGTCGCCGCCCCTGGTGGTCGCCTACGCGCTGGCCGGCACGGTACTGGGAGACCTGACCCGCGACGCCCTGGGCACCGACGCGAACGGCAAGCCGGTGTACCTGAAAGACATCTGGCCGAGCGCCGACGAGGTGGAGACGCTGATCGCCTCATCGGTGGTTTCAGAGCAGTTTGAACTCGAATACGGCCGCATCTTCGAAGGCGACGACAAGTGGAAAAGCATGCCGGCACCGACCGGCACCTTGTTTGAGTGGACCGACGATTCAACCTATGTGCAAGAGCCGCCGTTCTTCAAGGCTTTCGCTGCTGAGCCGGCGAAGCCGGGTGACATCAAGGGCGCACGCACGCTGGCCTTGCTCGGCGACTCGATCACCACCGACCACATTTCGCCCGCCGGGGGCATTGGCGCGCTTTCGCCGGCCGGCAAGTACCTGATCGAGCAGGGGGTTCCCCAGGCCGAATTCAACAGCTTCGGCTCGCGGCGCGGCAACCACGAGGTGATGATGCGCGGCACCTTCGGCAACATCCGCCTGCGCAATGCCATCGCGCCGGGCACCGAAGGGCCATGGACGGTGCATCTGCCCAGCGGCGAGAAGATGAGCATCTACGACGCCTCCATGCGCTACCAGGCAGAAGGAACAACATTGGTCGTCATCGCCGGGCGCGAGTACGGCTCCGGCAGCTCGCGCGACTGGGCCGCCAAGGGCTCGGCACTGCTCGGCATCAAGGCCGTCATCGCCCAGAGCTACGAGCGCATCCACCGCAGCAACCTGGTCTGCATGGGGGTGCTGCCGCTGCAGTTCAAGGACGGTGACTCGGCGCAGTCGCTGGGCCTGACGGGTCAGGAGACTTTCGCCATCAGCGGCATGGCGGGCGGCATCGAAGCGCGTCAAAGTGCCACCGTGGTAGCGACAAAGCCGGATGGCTCGCAAACAACGTTCGAGACCACGGTGCGTATCGATGCGCCGGCCGAAGTGGAGTACTTTGTCAACGGCGGCATCCTCGACATGGTGCTGCGCCAGCTGCTGAAGTCGTAGGCGCATCCACAAAGATCGCCCTGTCACGGGCGATCACTGAAGCGACATTGCGTTGATCCTGCAGGCCGGGACCTGCAGGATTTCGCGTGCTGCAAGAGGCCATCAAGCCCAGCTCCGATCACCGCTGGCGCCGCGGGCTTGAACCCTGGGATTGCCTGCAAATTAAGCAACGCGTTGTCGGCTGGAGGACGCGAAACGGCAACTTGCCTGGCGTTCTGTAACACCGTCGCGCAGGGTCCGCTCTTGAAATCGAGGCAAATGCCCTTATCATTAGCACTCGTCCATCGCGAGTGCTAGCAACCCGCAAGGACTGAATTACCGAGCGCCTGCCCTGTCAGGCGCTTTGCCATGACGGCGCATTTTTGAACCAGGAGAACCGCAATGAAACTTCGTCCCCTTGCTGACCGCGTGATTGTCAAGCGCATCGAGTCCGAAACCAAGACCGCATCCGGCATTTTCATCCCCGACAACGCCGCTGAGAAGCCCGACCAGGGTGAAGTGCTGGCCGTGGGACCGGGCAAGCACGACGAAGACGGCGATCGCATCGAGATGAGCGTCAAGGTCGGCGACCGCGTGCTGTTTGGCAAGTACAGCGGCCAGACCGTCAAGGTCGATGGCGACGAGTTGCTGGTAATGAAAGAAGACGACCTCTTCGCCGTTGTGGAGAAATAAAGCTACTGCGCAGGCGCCTGGCGTTGTTGCGCGGTGCTCGCAATCCTCACGTACACAAGTACGTTCCGGTTGCTGCGCTCCGTGCGCCTAGCCTGACACCTGCTCGCTACG
>JAUCDU010000051.1:0-11711 GCA_034674825.1 Giesbergeria sp. | reverse complement strand
AACCGTCCGCTCTTGGTAGTGACGCCGCTCACCTTCCTGGGCGGCGCTTTCTACAGCATCAACATGCTGCCGCCGGTGTGGCAGACCGTGTCGTTTTTTAACCCGGTGGTCTACCTCATCAGCGGGCTTCGCTGGGCGTTCTACGGCCAGGCCGACGTGCATATCGGCGTCAGCGTGGCCATGACCCTCAGCTTCCTGGTGGTTTGCCTCACTATCGTGTGGTGGGTGTTCAAGACGGGGCACCGCATCCGCACCTGAGTCGATGTCGTGTGGCAGCCTAGACCAGCCGCCGAATCGGTTTTTTCCGCCAGACGCCGTGGTAGTAAGCCGTTTGCAGCGCGAGCATGGCAAGGAAGTTGATCGGGTAGGCCATCCACACGCCATTGAGTCCAACACGGTGGCTCAGGATCCAGGCCGACGGGATTTCGACGAACACGATGCAGCCGATGGCAATCGCGGTGGGCACCAGCACGGAGCCGCTGGCCCGCATGATCCCCGAGAGCACCGAAGCCATGCCGAACACCACCATGCTCCACAGCATGATGTGCAGCAGGGTCTGCGCGACCTCGATCACCGGTTCGCTGGTGATGAATGCACCCATCAGCCCGCGCGAAAAGAGGTAGCCGATCAGCACCAACCCCCCGGTGAGCACCAAATTCATGAAGAGACCGGTGCGTGCAATCGCGCCTAACGTCGCCTGCCGCCCGGCACCGATCGCTTGCGCGCCCAGAATCGACGCGGTGATCGCAATCGAGATGGCGGGGAATTGCACGTATGCCACCACCTGGTTGACGGCGCCGTAGGCTGCCGTGGCCTCCGAACCGTAGGCGTTGACCAGCGACAGCAGCACCAGCGAAGAGATCGAGACCACGATCATCTGCACCCCTGTAGGCATGCCGATGCGCAGCACGCCTTTGAGCAGCCTCGGGTCAACACGCAAATGCCGCGCCAGTGCCCGTGTGGGCGCCAACGGGCTGCGCAGGCGGCGCAGCCGCCAGCCCATCCACGCCGTGGCCACGGTGAAAGACACCACAGTCGCTGCCGCCGCACTGGCGACCCCCAGTTGCGGCAGCCCGAACCAGCCGCGGATCAGCGCTGGTGTCAGCACCAGGCCAATGGCGGTAGAAATTCCGAGCGTGTAGAGCGGCGTGACGGTATCGCCAACGCCCCGCAGCATCGCCGTCGAGAGCAGATACACAAACAGACCCGGCATGGCAATCAACACGATGCGCGCGTACAGCGTGGCGTCCGCAAGAATGTCGGCAGGCGTGCCCAGCAACGAGAGCATGGGCTGCGTAAAAATGCCGCCAAACAGCGCTACTACCAAGCCGAACGCAACGCCGATCGTCAATGTCGTCCCCGTGATGGCCTGCGCTTTCTCGACCTGGCCTGCGCCCCAGGCCTGGCCGATCAGGATCGACGCACCGGCGCCCAGGCCAATGGTGAACGCAATGAAAAAGAACAGCACCGGAAAGAAGCTGGAGACCGCTGCCAGCGCATGCACCCCGAGCATCTGGCCCAGATAGACGTTGTTGAGCGTGCCCGACAGCGATTGCAGAATGTTGCTCGCCAGCATGGGCGCGAGAAAGATGGCAAACGCACGCCAAAGCACCCGTGGCGCTGCCGCAGCGGCCGCTGCTGCAGTCTCAGGTGGGTTCATTTGCTTCGCTCCAGGAGGCGGTGGCCAGACCATTCAGGTACTGCGCAATGTCTGGAGGCCATGCTGCCACCACTTCGGCGAAGCGCGCTCGCTTGCCTGCGAAGAGCGCGCGCGCAGCCTCTTCGAAGCCTGGCAGCGCGCCCGCGATCGCCGACATGAATCGGTACGCAGCCTCGCGCGACTCACGCGCGGTGTCGCGCCCGTGGTGAATGCGCCTTGCCTCTTCCACCAGACGGCGCAGCGCCACCGAGGCGCCGCCGGGTTGCCGGCTCAGCCAATCCCAGTGGCGCGGCAGCAGCGTCACCTCGCGCGCCACCACGCCCAGTTTGGGACGCCCGACACTGCGCGGTGCCTCGGCCTGCACCGGCTCGGGCGCAGGTTCGCGCAGATCAAGGTCTATCTGGGCGCCGGTTGTGTCGTCAAACATCAACACGGGCGCACTGCCGCCAAGCTGGCGCAGGTGTGCAACGACAGCGGCCTTGCTGCCACCGGCAATGCGCGCGTGCCCGGCGAACACGGTAATCGTCGGCGTGGCGGAGCTCATCGCTGCGCCCCGTTGTAGCCACCGTCGCCCTGGCAAGGAATCTCTTCGCGCCAAAGCTCCAGCAGACTGTCGAGTTCGGCCTGATAGTCAAAAAGTGGATCGTCCCTGTCCTTGATCCGGTCCACCACGGAAAAGCGGAAGTTCGCTTCGCCATGCGCGACCCAATCGTTTTGCAAGGGCTTGTTGCGGTGCGAGCCCAGGTTGAGCTCAAAGCGCAATCGGTTCATCGCGCCATCGAGATGGAGGCTGCCACCGACATAAATCCGCCCGTTGGTCAGGTTGGTGAGGGTGAAGACACCTGCGGGCCGACGCGACTGCTTGTATTGGCGAATCAGCGCGCGGCGCCCTAGCGAAGTGGCGCTAGGGGCGCGGCCGGCGGTGTTTTGCGGGGCCGCAGGCATGGGGGAATCGGTAGGCAAGGCAGATGTCATGCCAGAATTTTACCCGGGCAAAATAAAACAATGCAATATACCCGGGTAAAATTTTTTCAATACCGTTGCATTTTGCAGCTCGTGGGCTGCTCTGCCTGTGCCGCGGAGATGTCGCGCACCACACGGAAGCCATAGCCTGCGCCCTCCACATCGAACGGAACGCCGGGTGTGCCCTGCTTGTCCATCACGCCGACCACCAGCGGCTGCTGGAACTGGTGGTCAGCCGCGCGCATGTGTCCGCTGCGGCCCGCCATGCTCACATTGGCATGCTCCAGCTGCCTGGCGACGGCGACGGCATCCGTACTGCGAGCGCCCTCCAAGGCCTGGGCCAGCGCCTCAACCATGAGCTGCATGCGCATGTGCACGTAGTCGTCCTGTGGCTTGGGGAAGCGCTCACGGAAGGCCTTGTAGAACGCGGCGCTTTGCGCCTCGGGCACGTTGGGCATCCAGTCGGCGACCGCCATGACTTTGCCAATGCCTGCGTCGCCAATGGCCGCTGGGGCGCCCAAAGCATTGCCGTAGAAGGTGTAGAAACTGCCGGTGTAACCCACCTCGCGCGCTGCCTTGATGAGCAGCGTCAGGTCGTTGCCCCAGTTGCCCGTGATCACCGCTTGTGCTCCGCTCGACTTGATTTTCACCGCGTATGGGGCGAAATCTTTCACCCGGCCCACGGGGTGCAACTCATCGCCCACGATAGCCACGTCAGGGCGCTGCAGCGCCAACTGGCGGCGCGCGTCGCGCAACACGGCCTGGCCGAAGCTGTAGTCCTGACCGATCAGATAGACGTTCTTCAACGCCTGGTCCTCGCGCAGCACTTGCATCAGCGCCGCCATGCGCATGTCGGCGTGGGCATCGAAGCGAAAGTGCCAGAAGCTGCATTTCTCGTTCGTCAGGATCGGGTCCACTGCCGAATAATTGAGAAACAGCACACGTTTGCTCGGCTCGCGTTCGTTGTGCTTGTTGATCGCGTCGATCAAGGCAGCAGCCGTTGCCGACGAGTTGCCCTGCATCACCACGCGGGCGCCATCGTCGATGGCGGCGCGCAGCGCCGAGAGCGCTTCCTCGTTCTGGCCTTTGCTGTCGTAGCGCGCAATTTGAAACGGACGCGGGCCGCCCACTTCTGCGGGAAGCGCCACACCGCCGCGCGCATTCACACGCTCCGTGGCCCACAACAGATTGCGAAACACCGCTTCGCCCGTGTTGGCAAACGACCCGGAGAGGCTCTCGATCAAGGCCAGCTTGATCGGCACGTTCGCTGTGTTGGTCGTGCTTGCAGCGGATGCGGCTGCATTCTGGGCGTGGACCGCGCCGCCTCCAAAGCCGAGCAAGGCAGCCAGACCAAGGGCCAAAGCGCCAGATTTCAAGCGCGCGCTGCGAAATTTATTCATCCGAAATACCTTATTGAAATCGCCGGGAGTGTGCGTATCTCCTTCGGTATGCGGCGAACGCACCGGGAGCCGCGCAGTGTAATTGGAGTAAACCCTGATGATTTTCGCCCCCACTTTGCGCCACGCCCGCTTCGTTTCTGCTCCGCGCGCCAGCGATGCTGCACTGCAGCGTTTCCTGCTGTCCGCCGCCCAGGCCAGCCCCGCCCGCGCGCCGGTTCAGGTGCAAGACGACGAAAAAGCCACCACCTTGCAGCTAGACGTGCCGGGCTTGGCACGCGAGCAAATCGACATCAGCATTGAAGAAGCCACTGTGCGGCTGCAAAGTGTAGAAGGCGCGCCGCGCCAACTGCAGCGCGCCTGGGAGCTGCCACATGAAATTGATGCGGCCAACAGCAGCGCCAAGCTGGAAAACGGTGTGCTGACGCTGGTCCTCGGCAAGCTGGCGCCGCAATCGAAAGCCGTGACACTGGCCGTGCAGTAACGCACTTCGCTATCTAGTTAATAGCTGGCAGCGCCCGTATCCATTGCGGTACGGGCGTTTTTGCCTTCATTTTTCCGACAATGGCTGCGCCAACTGATCCAGCGGCCAACGTGGCTTCACGTCAAACGCGTAGTCGCGGTTCGCTGCTTCGCAGCCCGACTGCAGCCGCATGGCCGCAGCCAGCGCAATCATGGCGCCGTTGTCGGTGCACAAGTGCAACTCAGGGTAGTGCACACGCACGCCGCGTGCGGCGCAAGCGGCATTGAGCTGCTCGCGCAAACGCCGGTTGGCGCCCACGCCGCCCGCCACTACCAGACGCTGCATGCCGCATTGCGACAGCGCCGCCAAGGATTTCTTGACCAGCACTTCGACGATGGCCGCCTCGGTGCTGGCGGCCAGGTCGGCCTTGCGTGTGGTCAGGTCGTCACCAAGCTTTTTGGCCTGCGTCATCACCGCCGTCTTCAGGCCCGCAAACGAAAAATCCAGGTTGCCACTGTGCAGCAACGGGCGCGGCAGCTTGAAGGCCTTCGGATCGCCCTGCTCGGCCAGGCGCGAGAGCGCCGGCCCGCCGGGGTAGCCCAGGCCCATCAACTTGGCCGACTTGTCGAAGGCCTCGCCCGCCGCATCGTCAATGGTTTCGCCCAGCAGCGTGTACTGGCCCACGCCGTCGACCCGCATCAATTGCGTATGGCCACCGGAAACCAGCAGAGCAACAAATGGGAACTCAGGCGGGTCGGCGCCCAGAAAAGGCGACAGCAAATGCCCCTCAAGATGGTGCACGCCAAGCACCGGCACCTCCAGCGCCGAGCCCATCGCGCAGGCCACGCCCGCGCCCACCAACAGCGCCCCGGCCAGGCCCGGCCCGCGCGTGAAGGCAATCACATCCACCTCTGCCAGCGTGCAACCCGCCTCCTGCAGCACCGCGTCCGTCAGTGGCAACACGCGGCGAATATGGTCGCGGCTGGCAAGTTCGGGCACCACGCCGCCGTAGGCCTGGTGCATCTCGATCTGGCTGTGCAAAGCATGTGCGAGCAGGGTCGGCACCGGTGCGTCGTGCGTGCGCACCAGCGCCACGCCGGTTTCGTCGCAGGACGACTCGATGCCAAGGACGAGGAGAGAATTTAGATTCATAGCGTGCGCGCAAGTGTAGGTCCGCAGCAGCATGGGACAATCGCGGGCTTATGAATCCGCAGCAGTACGTACAGGAAAAGGCCGCAGCTTCGGGCAGCAGTTTTTATTACGCTTTTCTGTTTTTGCCCGAACAGCGCCGCCGGGCCATCACGGCTTTTTACGCCTTTTGCCGCGAAATCGACGACGTTGTCGACGAAGTGACCGACCATAGCGTGGCACACACCAAGCTGGCCTGGTGGCGCAGCGAGCTGGGCCAAGCATTTTCCGGCCAGCCGACGCACCCGGTCACGAAGGCGCTGATGCCCCATGTGGAGGCTTTTGGCATTGAAGCTGCGCCCCTTCTCTCCGTCATTGACGGCTGTGAGATGGACCTGAGCCAAACCCGCTACCTCGACTACCCCGGCCTCGAGCACTATTGCCACCTGGTGGCCGGCGTCGTGGGCGAAGTCGCGGCGCGCATCTTTGGCCAGACACAACCGGCCACCACGCAGTACGCGCACAAGCTGGGCCAGGCGCTGCAACTGACCAACATCCTGCGCGACGTCGGCGAGGACGCGCTGCGCGGGCGCATCTACCTGCCGGTGAACGAGCTGCAGCAGTTCGACGTCAAGGCGCATGAGGTGCTGGAGCGCAAACACTCGGATCGCTTCGTCGCCCTGATGCGGTTTCAGGCCGAACGCGCGCACCGCCTGTACGACGAAGCGCTGGCACTGCTGCCGCCCGAAGACCTGCGCGCGCAAAAACCCGGCCTGATGATGGCCAGCATCTACC
This sequence comes from Giesbergeria sp., assembly GCA_034674825.1. Classification (GTDB taxonomy): domain Bacteria; phylum Pseudomonadota; class Gammaproteobacteria; order Burkholderiales; family Burkholderiaceae_C; genus Simplicispira. The sequence goes on along the minus strand of JAUCDU010000051.1, from coordinate 5,305 downwards.
GCACGCTGCTGCGCGAAATCGAGCGCGACGACTTCCAGGTGCTGCACCAGCGCGTCACCCTGACCCCTCTGCGCAAATTCTGGCTCGCCTGGAAGATGCAGGCACTGGGCCGGATGTGAAGCGCACCCCCTTACTCCCCAAGGCCACACGCGCATGAGGATTGCCATCGTGGGCGCCGGCTGGGCCGGCCTGGCAGCTGCCGTGGCGGCGGTGGAGCGTGGCCACAACGTCACCGTGTTCGAAGCCGCGCGCACGGTGGGCGGGCGCGCACGCACCGTGATGGCGGCGGCGCCCGACGGCAGCCCACTCGCACTCGACAACGGCCAGCACATCCTGATTGGGGCCTACACCGAGTCGCTGCGCCTGATGCGCGCCTGCGGCGTAGCGCCTGAGACGGCCCTGCTGCGCCTGCCGCTTGCGCTGCGCTTTGCCGATGGCAGCGGATTGCAGTGGCCAGACCTGCCCCCGCCCTGGGACGCCGTGCTTGGCATTGCACGCGCGCGCGGCTGGAGCTGGCGCGAACGCCTCGCCCTGCTGCGGGCCGCTTGGGGCTGGCAGCGCCAGCGCTTTGTCTGCGCGCCCGAGGACACCGTGGCGCAGCTGTGCGCTGGCTTGCCGAACCGACTGCTTGCGGAATTCATCGAGCCTTTGTGCGTGGCCGCCCTCAACACCCCGGCGGGCGAAGCCAGCGGCCAGGTGTTTCTGCGCGTGCTGCAAGACAGCCTGTTCAGCGGCCCCGGCGGCTCCGACCTGCTGCTGCCCCGCACCGACCTTGGCGCCGTGTTCCCCGAAGCGGCTGCCCGCTGGCTGCGGACGCGCGGCGCCATCGGCTGCACCGGTGTGCGCATCCAGGACCTGCTGCCGCAACCCGAAGGCGCTGGCTGGAGCGTCAACGGCATGCCGTTCGATGGCGTGGTGCTGGCCACCGCCAGCGCCGAAGCAGCGCGGCTCATCTCGCGCACCGCCCAAGCTGCGCCGTTCGACCTGACGGTGCCGCTGTGCGACTGGGCGGCCTGCGCGCAGGCGCTGCGTTTCCAGGCCATCACCACCGTGTATGCAATGGCAAGCCCGCGCGCCAGCGGCCATGTGCTGGCTGCGCCCATGCTGGCGCTGCGCAGCGGCGCAGGACACCCCGCGCAATTCGTCTTTGACCGCGGACAGCTTGGCGGCCCAGCCGGTTTGCTGGCCTTCGTCGTGAGCACCAGCGGCAACGACCGGGCACAGCTGGAGCAAGAAGTGCTGCAACAGGCGCAGGCCGAACTGCACCTGGAAGCGCTCACGCTCGTCCAGACCGTGGTCGAAAAGCGCGCCACCTTTGCCTGCACACCGGCACTTGAGCGCCCTGCTGCGCGGGTGGCCCCCGGCCTGTGGGCCTGCGGCGACTACGTGGCCGGCCCCTACCCGGCGACGCTGGAGGGCGCAGTGCGCAGCGGCACGGCGGCAGGCTCGGCCGTGTGCGACCTGGACGCAGGCCAGATCGCCTGACGCGGCCCTGCACGCCGGCCGCTGGCGGGCGCATTGCCCGAAACAGCATGCGTCCTTTGTCTAAAGCTGCGAACGGATGGTCGCGCCATTCGGCCGAACAGCACGTCGCTCGAAGCACCAAGCGTTTCACTTAGTTGTTTTTATGTTAAAATGACAGTCTTTTAGACATCATTACTTACTTTTTAGTGTGTATTGATGCCATGAGTTTGCCGAGCGGGGGTAGCACTTCTGCGTCCATTTCGCTCTGGCCAGCCACCAAGCGCCGACACCGTGTCGCTGCGGGACTGGTTCACCGCAAACCGTTTGATCCGGCCGCATGCGGCCATGCAACGTCCTGACCAAGGCCGGGCAGCGCTCTGCTGCCACAGCGGCCACTGCCTGCGCGCGCCTTTTGGAGCGCGGGCCCCGGGGCCGAATGAATTGCAGCTGTCTCGCCATGGCTGCCCACCAAGAAGGAGTGTTTATGAAGAAGCAACGCATTGCCATCCTCGGCGCAGGCCCCAGCGGCCTGGCCCAACTGCGCGCGTTTGAAGCAGCGGCCAACGCCGGTGTCGAGATCCCCGAAATCGTCTGCTATGAGAAGCAAAGCAATCTGGGCGGCATGTGGAACTACACCTGGCGCACCGGGCTGGACGCGCACGGCGAACCGGTGCACGGCAGCATGTACCGCTACCTGTGGTCCAACGGTCCCAAGGAATGCCTGGAATTTGCCGACTACAGCTTTGAGGAGCACTTCGGCAAGCCGATCGCCTCGTACCCGCCACGCGCCGTGTTGCGCGACTACATCATGGGTCGGGTCGAGAAGAGCGACATGCGCAAATGCATCCAGTTCAACACGGCGGTGCAGTGGGTCTCGTACGACGAAGCGACCGAAAAGTTCTCGGTGACGGTGCGCGATGTGAAGGCCGATGCGCTGTCGACCGAAGAATTCGACTACGTGGTGGTGGCGACAGGCCACTTCTCGACGCCCAACACGCCCTACTTCGAGGGGCTGGAGCAGTTCCCCGGCCGTGTTCTGCATGCCCATGACTTCCGCGACGCCTGTGAGTTCACCGGCAAGGACTTGCTGCTGGTGGGCAGCAGCTATTCCGCTGAGGACATCGGCACGCAGTGTCACAAGTACGGCGCCAAGTCGGTCACGTTCAGCTACCGCAGCGCGCCCATGGGCTACACATGGCCGGCGGCGTTTGACGAAGTGCCCCTGCTCACCAAAATCGAAGAGCGCACGGCGCACTTTGCCGACGGCAGCACCAAGGAAGTAGACGCCATCATTCTGTGCACCGGCTACCAGCACTACTTCTCGTTCCTGCCGGACGAGCTGACGCTGCGCACCAAGAACCGCCTGTACCCGGAAGACCTGTACAAGGGCGTGTTCTTCATCGACAACCCCAAGCTGATCTATCTGGGCATGCAAGATCAGTACTACACCTTCAACATGTTCGACGCGCAGGCCTGGTACGCCCGCGACGTGATTTTGGGGCGCCTGGCGCTGCCAGCGAAGGACGCGATGCGGGCCGATGCCAAGGCCTGGGTGGCGCGCGAAGAAGCCGCCACCACGCCCTACCAGCACATCGACTTTCAGGCAGCCTACATCCGCGACCTGGTGGGCCCGACCGACTACCCGCAATTCGACATCGAAGGCATGGGCGAACTGTTCAAGGAGTGGAAGCGCGACAAGCAGGCCGACATCCTGGGCTACCGCAACAAAAGCTACCGCTCCACACTGACCGGCACCATGGCGCCGCCGCACCACACGCCGTGGATGGAAGCGATGGATGATTCCTTGGAGGCCTTCCTGCAGACAGAACCGCAGACGCAGGCAACCGAAGCCACAAGCGCAGCTTCCACGCCGCACAAAGCCCCGATCACACCGGCGCCGCTGCTGCGCGTCGCAGCTTGAGCGGGTCGCAAAGCAGCCGCAAGCGCAGCCCGTGGCGGGGCGCGCCCGCCAGGCAGGCGCCGGCGGCGCTGCCCGATGGACGCTTGCCGCTGCGCCAGGCCCCCATCAGCGCAGCCTGTGGCAGCCGGCACGCGGGGCGCACTGTGCGTGCGTCCTTCTTTATGGAGCCGGCGCCCTTCTCGCCGCTGCCGTACAGCTTCGAAGACGATAGCTACTAACGCTTGCTGGGCGTGCGCTAGAGGCTGATTTGGCTCAAATTTCCAGCGCTGCGTCCTGTGGGTTGCCGGCGCTGCGGGCGGCCAGCGGTGCGGGTTCGGCCAGCACATCGCCCAGCACCAGCCGGTCGAAATGCGCAGCGCGCCACAGCGATTCGACATGCGCACCGCGCTCCAGCAGCAGGCGCTGCACCAGCGGCGCCAGCGGCGTGGCGTCGTCTGCCAGCAGGATGAGGCGCGGCTCCGCCAGGCGGGCGTCGTCGGTCTCGTCGATGCGCGCGACCCAGTCCATTGCCAGCAAGGCATCGAGCGCTGGTTGAATTTGCAGCAGATCCACCCCCATGCGCCGCGCCATGGCAGACGGGCGCACGCCGCGTCCGTGGCCGCTGCGCGCCCGGTGCAATTGCTGCAGCATCTCCACCGCCAGCTCGAAGGTCCAGCCATGGTGGCCCGAGCGCCGCGCCACGCCGGCCATCAGGCTAGGCAGATAGGCTGCGACCACCGCGCCCAGCAGCACGATGACCCAGGCGATGTAGATCCAGACCAGCAGAATGGGCAGCGTTGCAAACGTGCCGTACACCGCCGAATAGGTTGGCACGCCGGCCAGGTACATGGCCAGGCCTTTCTTGGCCAGCTCGATTCCCACCGACACAAAAATGCCGCCCGCCCAGGCATGGCGCCAGCGCACGCGCGTGTTGGGTACCGAGTGGTACAAGGCGGCCATGGCACCCGCAAGCACCACAAACTGCAGCGTGTTGATCAACAGCTGGACGCCGTTGGGCAAGGTTTCGACCAGCCCGCGCGAGGCCGAAATCGCATACGAAGTGAGCGCCAGACTGCTGCCCAGCAGCAGCGGCACAAAGGTGAGCGCTGCCCAGTAGATCAGCACCCGCTGGCCGAGCGGGCGCAGCTTGGGCACGCGCCAGATGTTGTTCAACGTGCGGTCCACCGTCAGCATCAGCGCCAGCGCGGTGACGATCAGCACGCTGAAACCCACCAGGCCGAGCTGGCTGGCCTTGGCGGCAAACTGGGTCAGGTAGTCGAGCACCGGCAGCGAAATCGACTTGGGAATCAGGCTTTGCAGCAGCCAGTTCTGCAGCACCTCCTGCACCCGGCTGAACATCGGAAACGCGCTGAAGACCGCCAGCACCACGGTAAAAAACGGCACCAGCGCCAGAATGCTGGTGAAAGTCAGGCTGCTGGCCGTCAGGCCGAGCCGGTCCTCCCGAAAGCGCTCGCGCAGCGTCTGCGCCGTAATCTTCCAGGGGAAGCGCGAGATGTCGAGAGCGAATGCCTCAAGGCGTTGCACCAGCTGGGGCGAAGGGAAAGGCATGCTCGGTATGATGCCACCGCGATGCCCGTCCTTGAACCTACCCCACCCCCTTCTACGCCTCATTTCGCTGTTCCTGCGGTTGCGCCGGCCTCGGTACGCCGCGCGCGCGACGTTGCGGTGGTCAGCCTGCTCGCGCTGATTGCGCTGTCGCTGGCCTGGGAGCTGTGGCTGGCACCGTTGCGGCCGGGCGGCTCGTGGTTGGCGCTGAAAGCCTTGCCGCTGTGCATCCCGCTGGCCGGTTTTTTGAAGAACCGCATGGTGACCTACCGCTGGGTCAGCCTGCTGGTGTGGCTGTACTTCACCGAAGGCGTGGTGCGCGCATGGAGCGACCCCGCGCCCGGCAACTGGCTGGCGCTGGCAGAAGTCGTGCTG
>JAUCDU010000050.1:0-11712 GCA_034674825.1 Giesbergeria sp. | reverse complement strand
CTTGTCGTCGATGTCGGTGATGTTGCGCACGTAGGTCACGCGGTAGCCGCTGGCACGCAGCCAGCGCTGCACCACGTCGAATGCCATCATCATGCGGGCGTGGCCGATGTGACAGAGGTCGTAAATCGTCATGCCGCAGACGTACATGCGCACATGGCCGGGTTCAATCGGGGAAAATTCTTCCAGGGCACGCGAGAGCGTGTTGTAGATGCGCAGACTCATGGGGAACGGGGTTGGGGCGACAGGGCGGGAGCGGAGCGAAGTGGCAAGCAGCGCCACAACAGCGCTGACGGACAGGTGCTGCACAGCGCGTTTGTTCGTGCGTGGCAAATGCGCGGCTGGCGCTTGCTACCGTACGGGCACAAGCTTACGCCACGACCACCCCCTCAGCTACAATTCGACGCAGTATAAGCGCCCGTCCGGGCTATGGTTGACCACCTCACGGACCCTCATGACCTCCTCACGCTGCTCCCTTTCACCGCTTGCGCGCGCAGTGCGTTTCGTGGTTTTTTCTGCCTTGCTGAGCGTTGGCGCCGTGCACGCGGACGACTACTCCGACATCACCAACCTGCTCCGAAGCGGCAAGGCAGGCGAGGCCCTGGTCAAGGCAGATCAGCGCATTGCAGTAAACCCCCGCGACCCGCAATTGCGCTTTTTGCGCGGTGTGGCGCAAGCCGACTCCGGCAAGACCAGCGAAGCCATCGGCACCTTCACGCAATTGACGCAGGACTACCCCGAACTGCCTGAGCCCTACAACAACCTGGCCGTGCTGTACGCCGGTCAGAACCAGCTTGACAAGGCGCGCACTGCACTTGAGATGGCGATTCGCACCAACCCAAGCTACGCGACTGCGCACGAGAACCTGGGCGACATCTACGCCAAGCTCGCCGGCCAGGCCTACAACAAGGCGCTGCAACTGGATGCCACCAACAGCGCCGTGCTGAGCCCCAAGCTCTCCCTGATCCGCAGCCTGTTCGCGCACAGCCAGACGGCAGGCACGCGCCCCGCGACCACCGTCGCAGCCGCCACACCGGCGCGAGCACCTGCACCTGCACCTGCACCTGCACCAGCACCCGCCCCTGTGGCACCAGCACCGACCCCAGCGCCCGCACCGGTGGTGGCACCCACGCCGGCGCCTGTCGTGGCACCAGCGCCCGCCGCACCAGAGGCCAAGCCCGCCGTAGCAGCACCCACCACAGCGCCCGTGACGCCGGTGACCGCTGCTGCGAGCGCGCCAGCGCCCACGTCCGTAAAGAACTCCGGCGCCGAGACGGCTGCCGAGCAGGATGTCGAAGCCGCAGTGGCCACCTGGGCTGCGGCATGGTCTGCGCGCGACATGAAGGCCTATCTGGCCGCCTACGGCAAGCAATTCGACCCCCCAGGCAAGCAGAGCCGCGCCGCGTGGGAAAAGGAGCGCGAATCTCGCATCGTGAACAAGTCGCGCATCAAGGTCACGGTCACCGACCTCTCGGTCAAGGTCAAGGGCGACCGCGCCACGGCCCGTTTTCACCAGGCCTATGACGCCGACACGCTCAGCGTAACCAGTCGCAAAACCCTGGAAATGGCGCGCAACAACGGCCGCTGGGTCATCGTGAGCGAATCCACAGGCGGCTGATGCAACTGCGAGATTTCCAGCGGCGCAGTGCTTGCGCCGCCGCACCGCATTGAACGCGCGCCCTCTGCGCCTATGGCGCGCGGGCTTGGCGCCTGCGTTGCTGGCTTTTGCCATGTTGGGCGCCAGCGCCGCGAGCGCGCCCGCCTGGGCGCGCAAGCACAAGGACAAGGCCCCGTCGTCCCAACAGGCAGTGGCGGCAACACCCCAGGCCGATCAGGCGGAGATTCGCCTGCTTCGCGTCTACCGCCTCACCGCGCAAGGCCGGGCTGGTGAAGCGCTGGAGCAAGCCCGCAGTCTGGCGCGCGATTTTCCCAACTTCCAGCTGGCGCAGCTCGCCTTGGGCGACCTGTTGTCGGCACGCGTGCGTCCCCTCGCCCGCTTTGGCGATGCACCGACTGCCACGACCGATCCCACACTCACCGAGCTGCGCCAGGAATCGCACCAACGGGTGATTGCCGAACGGCTGCGCCCGCCGGCAGGCGCCATTCCCAGCGCGTTTGTCGAGATTGCGGCGAGCAGCCGCCACGCCATAGCAGTCGATGCCTCGCGCTCGCGCTTGTACCTGTTTGAGAACGGCAAACAGGGGCTCAAGCTGGTGGGCGACTACTACGCCTCCGTCGGCAAGCTGGGCACGGAGAAAGAGTTTGAAGGCGATCAGCGCACACCACTGGGCGTGTACTACATCACCAGCCGGCTCGACGCCAAGCAGCTCGCCGACTTGTACGGCGCAGGCGCCTTGCCGCTCAACTACCCCAATGCGCTCGACCTGCGCCGCGGCAAGACCGGCAGCGGCATCTGGCTGCACGGCACGCCCAAGTCCCAGTTTTCGCGCGCGCCGCAAGCCACCGATGGCTGCGTGGCGATTGCCAATCCCGACCTCGAACGCATACTGGGTACGGTCGAACCGCGCAGCACGCCGGTGGTGATTGCGCGCCAACTGCAATGGGTGATGCCGCAAGGCGTGCTGGACGAGCGCCAGACCTTCAACCAAGTGCTCGATGCCTGGAAGAAGGCCAAATCAGAGGGCGACCTGGGACGCTTGCTGGGCTTTTACGCCTACGACTTCCAGAGCTTTCGCAACCAGACAATCACCGAGTGGCGCGTGACCTTGCAGGATGAAATGCGCACTCTGAAGGGCCGCAAGCTGGTGCTCAAGGACAAGTCTGCCTTGCACTGGATCGACAGCAGCGACACCATGGTGGTCACATTTGCTGAAGTCCCGGACGGTGCCCGCGGTGGACAGGTCAAGCGCCAGTACTGGCGCCGCCAGGGCCAGCGCTGGCAAATATTTTTTGAAGGAGCAATCGGATGATTTCCAGAAGAAAAGTGGCTCTAGCGCTCAACACGCTTGCCTTTACAGCTATTTTTTCCATAGCTAACAACGCTGTGGCCGCAGACAACGCCCCCAAAGTGAAGCTCGCCACCTCGATGGGCGACATCGTGGTCCAGCTCAACCCTGAGAAGGCGCCGAAAACGGTGGCCAACTTCCTGCAGTACGTGCGCGAAAAGCACTACGACGGCACCATCTTTCACCGCGTGATCGGCAACTTCATGATCCAGGGCGGCGGGTTCACGGCCGACCTGAAGCAAAAGCCCATGCACGCGCCGATTCCGCTTGAAGCCGCCAACGGCCTGAAGAACGACAAGTACACGATCGCCATGGCGCGCACCAACGTGCCCGATTCCGCCACCACGCAGTTCTTCATCAACGTGAAGGACAACGCCATGCTCAACGCCCCCAACCCCGATGGCCACGGCTACGCCGTGTTCGGCAAGGTGGTCAGTGGCATGGACGTGGTCGACAAGATCAAGGCGGTTGCCACCGGCCCCGGTGGGCCGTTCCCCACGGACGTGCCCACCACCCCCGTCACCATCACCTCGGCCACCGTGGTCGAATAAGCCCATTCGCGAAAGGATTTACCCATGAGCAACCCACAAGTTGAACTGCACATTGCCGGCTACGGCGTCGTCACGCTCGAACTCGACCAGGAGAAGGCGCCCAAATCGGTCGCCAACTTCCTCTCTTACGTTAAGAAGGGCCACTACGACGGCACCGTGTTTCACCGCGTCATTCCCGGCTTCATGGTCCAGGGCGGCGGCTTTGCGCCCGGCATGACGCAAAAGGAAACCGACGCACCGGTCGAGAACGAGGCAAAGAACGGCCTCAAGAACGACAACTACACCGTCGCCATGGCACGCACCAGCGACCCGCATTCGGCCAGCGCCCAGTTCTTCATCAATGTGGCCGACAACGGCTTCCTGAACCACACCGCGCCTACCGCCCAAGGCTGGGGCTACGCCGTGTTTGGCAAGGTGGTGGGCGGCAAAGAGGTGGTGGACCAGATCAAGGCGGTGAAAACCGGCCGCAAGGGCTTCCACGACGACGTGCCCAAGGACGATGTGGTGCTTGAAAAAGCAGTGGCACTCTGACATGAGCCATCCCCCGGTTGCGCTTCGCGCCTTCCCCCTGCTCTCGCTTCGCGGGAAGGGGGACACCGCCAGCGCGGCGGGGCGGCGCGGCCGGCAGAGGGCCTTGCGCGGGGGCCACTGGGATCACCGGTTAAGGCTGCGCTGCCTTTTTGAGCGCGCAGCGCGCAGCGCCTGACCTGCGCAAAGCAAGCTGTGACCCAGACCGTGCCCCGGTTCCAGGCGCTCATCGCGCCGCCCCACTGGCGCACGGTTGATTTTTTGTCCGACCTGCACCTGCAGTCCACCGAACCCGAGACGCTCGCCTGCTTTGAGCACTACCTGGGCAGCACACAGGCCGACGCGCTGTTCATTCTGGGCGACCTGTTCGAGGTCTGGGTCGGGGACGACGCCTGCGACGAGGCAGGCAGCTTTGAAGCCGCACTGGCCGATCTGCTCACCGCTGCCGCGCGCCAGCGCCCGCTGTACTTCATGCATGGCAACCGCGATTTTCTGGTCGGGGCTGCGTTTTTTGCGCGCACCGGCATCACGCCCCTGGCCGACCCGACGCTGCTGGTGCTCGGCCCGCAGCGCCTGCTGCTCAGCCATGGCGACCTGCTTTGCCTGGATGACCAGGACTACCAGCGCTTTCGCGCGCAGGCGCGCAGCAGCGCCTGGCAGCAGCAGTTTCTCGCCCAGCCGCTTGCGGCGCGCCGTGCGCTGGCACGCGACATCCGCGCGCAGAGCGAGGCGCGCAAGCGTGCTGCAGAAGTCTGGGCCGACGTCGACGGCCCGGCCGCCCTCGCCTGGCTGCAGGCCGCCAAGGCCCAGGTTCTGGTGCACGGCCACACGCACCGGCCGGCGGAACACACCCTCGCAGCTGGTTACCGCCGCGTCGTGCTGAGCGATTGGGACGCGGCCGCCCAGCCCCCGCGCGCCGATGTGCTGCGCGCCACCGCAACAGGGCTGGAACGCGTGCCTATCGGCCCAATGTAACCCGCATGCATGCCCTTTGGAACCGGCTGCGCAGCAGCCTGCGCGCCACCTTCGCCCCGGTGCCCGACATCTCGGCCGAATTGTGGCTGCAGACCCTGGCGCGCTACCCGTTTCTCGCCGCGTTGCCGTTGGCCCAACAGGCCAAGCTGCGCGCGTTGTCGGCGCTGTTTCTGGACCGCAAGCAGTTCCACGGCGCGCACGGCATGGAGGTCAGCGACGCCATGGCGATCGACATCGCCGCCCAGGCCTGCGTGCCCCTGCTGCATTGGGGCAAGCCAGAGAAGGCACTCGACTGGTACGACGATTTCGTCACCATCGTCGTCCACCCGGGCGAGGCGGTGGCGCGGCGCGTCAGCATGGACGCTGCCGGCGTGGTGCACCACTACACCGAAGTGCTGGCCGGTGAAGCCATGGAGCGCGGCCCGGTGATGCTCAGCTGGCGCCACGTTGCCGAAGGCGGTGCCAGTGGCGAGCAGGGCAGCAACGTGGTGGTGCATGAGTTCGTGCACAAGCTCGATATGCAAAACGGCCACGCCAATGGCTGCCCGCCCCTGCCCCGCGGTTTCCTGGGCACGCGCGGCCCGCGCGCAGCGCTGGCGGCATGGCAGGCGGCCTGGGAGCCCGCCTATGCCGATTTCCGCGAAGCCGTGGCGAAGGCCGAGCGCTTTGGCGCCGAGCGGCCGTGGCTGGACGCGTACGGCGCCACCGCGCCGGCAGAGTTCTTTGCTGTGGCCTGCGAGGCCTACTTCGTCAACCGCGAACGCTTTGCGCTCGAGTTCCCGTCGCTCATGCCGGCGCTGGACGGCTTCTTCAAGCGCCCGGCCTAGCGCCGAGTCTCGCGCCCGCTCAGGGCTTGGCCTTGGCCACCGCGCCGGTGGCCACCAGTGCGCGCAGCGCCTTGAGGCGCGCCTTGAGCCGGCGCTCGTTTACCAGACCGACGCGCACCATGATTTTTTGCCCGCTCGAAAGCGCCTGCAGCTGGGGGTCGGCGAACTCATAGCGCACCCAGGGGCGGGCCGAACTCCATTCGCCCTTCACTTCCGTGAGCTGCACCGGCACGGGCTCGGCCGGCTCTGGTGCCTGCAGCAAATGGTCGATCACGGCCACCAGCCGATCGTTGAAGTAGCGCCCGGGGAAGCCGAGGTCTTCGTAGCTTTGCTGAAACAGCGGGTACAGGCGCGCGTAAAGCGCTACGGCACGCGGCAGGTCCACGCCTTCCACCCATTGCACCACCGCGCTGTAGCGTGCGGCGTTGTCCAGGGCGATGTGCTGCTGCGCACCGCCACCTTCCGCCGTGAAGCGCTCGGGCGTCGGCTGCAGCGGCCACAGGCCGGCCGGTGCGTGCGCGCGCGCCAGGTTGTCCACCGTGGCCACCACGCGGCGCACCAGACCATCCATGTGCAGGAAGCGCGCGACCTGGCCCTGCCCCAGCAGCTCGGTCAGTGCCTGCGCCACATAGGCGTCAGCGCCGTCGAGCGCCGGCAAGCCAGCATCGGGCTGCGCCAGGGCATCGATCGGGTTTTCAGGCTCTGCGTTCGGCTCCGTGGCGGGCGTGGTGGGTGCCGCAGGCCCAATCGGCGCGGCAGTGCTCACGGGCGGCGTTGCCGCTGCAGGTACGGCCGCTTGGCGCTGCCACCACCACCAGCCGGCACCCGCCGCCAGCAAGATCGCCACCACCAGCATAACCACCGGCCAGGGCGAGCGCTCCGCAGGGGGATTCAAGGTGCTTCGTTCCTGACCAGACATAGGCCGCTTCCTTTCACATCACTTGGGGTTTGATGCCTTGGAAGGATACGGCAGCCCGAAGTTGCACCCATCGCCCGACCGCTGGCAGCCGCATTGGGAAACTTCTCGCCAGCGTCACCAAGGCACAGCGCTAAATTTCAATAAAAATAAGGCTCTAGCGCTTACTGGTAAAGCGCTAGCAGCTATCAATAACGAAGCACCCCAAGGCAAGCGATCAGAACGCATTCGGGGTGACACTCAAGGCCTCCAGCCAGCCCAAGGTGGCCGCGAGTTCAGACGGGCGAATCTCGTGCTCGCTGGGGAATTCGCGGTAGGTATAGGCCAGCGGCAGCGGGGCTACGTGGTGCGCAATGGCCTGGGCGTGCGATATCGGGATCACGCCGTCGTGCGTGCCGTGGCTGACCCACAAGGCGCGCCCGTGGAAGGCGTCTGGCGGGGCCAGCGCGGCCAGCGACTGCTCCATCAAGCGCCCATGCCAGACGATGGCGGCGCGCATCAGTGCCGGCTGCGTCAGCATCAAGCCGAGCGCCATGGCGCCGCCCTGGCTAAAGCCGGCGACCACCGTGCGCTCAGGCGGTATGCCCAACTGCTCGGCAGCGCTGGCGATGGTTTGCGTCAGTAGCGCCCGACTGGCGGCCTCCTGCGCTTCGTCAATGCTGCGCACGCCGCCGGGCTCGATCGAAAAGTCGAACCAGGCAAACGCGCCGGGCCCCATGCGGTTGGGGGCGCGCAAGCTGAGCACGTAATAGCGCTCTGGCACCTGCGGACAGAGCGAAAACAAGTCCTGCTCGTTGCTGCCCACGCCATGCAGCAGCACCAGCAGCCACGGCCGCGGTACGTTGGCACCGGCAGGTCGCTTCAAAAATGTGAGCGGTAAATCGAGCATATATGTGCGCCAGAGGCAGTTTTTGTTTGAAAATCTGCAACCCGCCGGCATCAAACCAGTGGCTGCAGCGCGAACGCATCCATCGCCAGCATGCTGTACATCACCTCGCGACTCAAGTACTCGGCATGCAAATCCTTGCCCGCAGCGCCCAGCGCAAAGAACAGCGGCAGGAAATGGTCTTCTGTCGGATGGGCGCGTGCCGCGTAAGGGGCTTGCCGGCGGTAGTCCAGCAGGGCCTCCAGATCGCCGCGCGCCAGCGCCGCCTCGATCCAGCGGCTGAAGGCCAACACGTAGGGCGCGGGCTCGCGCGCGCCGCCAAAGAATTCACCCAGGTTGTGCGTCATGCTGCCCGAACCCACCACCAGCACGCCCTGGCTGCGCAGGCCTTGCACGGCGGCGCCCAGCGCATAGACCTCGGCCGGACCGGCCTGCCGGGGCAAAGCCAGTTGCACCACCGGCAGATCGGCCTGCGGAAACAAATGCATGAGCGGCACCCAGGCGCCATGGTCAAACGGGCGCGTTGCATCGCCCTCGGCGGCGATGCCGGCCTGTTGCAGCAATCCCAGCACCTCGGCGGCCAACTCGGGCGAGCCCGGCGCCGGGTATTGCAACGCGTACAGCGCCGGCGGGAAACCGCCGAAGTCGTGCCAGGTGGCCGGCTGCGCGCCGGTCATCACGCGTGCGCCCTCAGCCATCCAGTGCGGCGACATGATGAGCACGCCGCGCAGGTCCGGGTGTTGCGCGCGCAGTGCCGCGCCCCAGTGCGTCAGCGCCGGGCCGGTCTCGCCCGCCTCTACGGCAAACAGCGGCGCGCCGTGCGACACATACAGCGCGGGAATATTGCTGTGGGTTGGGGAAACGGTTTGAGAAGAAGTGGGCATGACGGGTTTTCAGGACTGCCCCTCACTTTAGGCTTCTGGCGCCGGGCCACAAGCCCCGTGCAAGCAGATACAGCGTTCCGTGCGTGGTGACAATGACCGCGTCGTGACCGCCAGCCCAGCCGCGGCCTCAGTCGCGCACCGGGCCGCGCAGGGCCTTGGTGTCGCTGCGCTGGCTTTTGCCCTCGAGGCGACGCAACTTGGAGCCGTAGGTCGGGCGCGTTGCGCGGCGGGCCTTGGGCGGCACGGCAATGCTGTTGACCAAGGCGTTGAGGCGCTCGAGCGCATCGGCGCGGTTTTGCAACTGGGTGCGAAACTGCTGCGCCTTGATCACCACCACGCCCTGGTCGGTAATGCGCGCATCGCGCAGGCACAGCAATCGTTCGCGCACGTCTTCGGGCAAGGACGAGGCATGAATGTCAAAGCGCAAATGCACCGCGCTCGACACCTTGTTCACGTTCTGCCCGCCCGCGCCTTGCGCTCGGATGGCGGTGAACTCCACCTCGCGCTCGTCCACCTGCAGTTGCGGCGCGGTCATGGGATCAGCCGCCCAGCGCGGCCAGCAGCGCCGCGTTGAAGGCATGCGCCTGCTCAAACTGCACCCAGTGGCCGGCATGTTCGATCAGCGTCATGCCGCGAAAATCAGGTGCTGCGGCCGCATAGGCGTAGGCGAGCGGCTCCATGTAATCGCGGTACAGCGTGTCGTGGCGGCCATAAATGGCGTGCACTGCGCAAGGGATGCGCGGCAGCGAGCGCGCCAGGATGTCGGTGCCCGAGAGGCGGCGGCGCGGCATGCGGTCTTGCTGCATGTTGGCCAGATGCAGCTCCAGCGCCAGGCCCTCAATCTGCTGCGGGTCGTGCAGCATCAGTGCCGCCAGGTTGTGGCGGTGCACTGCCAACCGGGCCTCGGGGTCGTCCAGGTGGCGCCAGGCCTTGAGCTCGAACTGGCGCCGCGGCACCACGCCCATGGCGGGCGCCCCGACCAGCACCAGGCGCTGCGCCAGCGCCGGGTACGCCGCCAGCAGCAGCCCGGCAGTGAGGCCGCCAAACGAAAAACCCACCAGATCCACTGGCCGCTCGCCCATCAATGCCTGCAGGCCGGTGCGCAGCGGCTCGACCAGGGCGTCGGCATCGGTGCCCGAAGGCGGCAGCGCCGAGGCACCAAAACCGGGCAGGTCCGGCACCCACACTTCGCGCCCTGCTTCCAGCAAGGCGTCGATGTTGCGCACCCAATGTGTCCAGCTGCCGCTGCCGCCGTGCAGCAGCACCACAGGCGCCAAACCAGGCTCCGGCATGCCCCAGACATGCCAGACCAGATCGCCCGCGCCACACGCGGTGACGCGCTGCCGGGCGCGGTCGGCCAGCTGCTGCAGCGCACTGTGCATCGCAGGCGGCGCTGGCATGGGCGTACTCACAAGCGCGCCAGCCCTTCAATTGCCAGCGCGTAGCCCTGCACACCAAAACCGCACACCACGGCGCGCGCAACGCTCGAGATCGTCGAGTGGTGGCGAAAGTCTTCGCGCGCAAACACGTTGCTGATGTGCAGCTCGATCAGCGACACGCCCGTGCCCTTGATGGCGTCGTGCAGCGCGATGCTGGTGTGGGTGTAGGCGCCGGCGTTAAGCACTACGCCGGCAAGCTCGCCCTGCTGGTGCAGGCGCCCGGCTTCGTGCAGCCAGTCAATCAGAGCGCCCTCGTGGTTGCTTTGGTGAAACCGCAGCGCAAAGCCGGCGCTGGCGCAGGCTTTGGCGCACAGCGCTTCGACATCGGCGAGGGTGTGCTGCCCATACACCGCTGGCTCACGCGTGCCAAGCAGGTTGAGGTTCGGGCCGTTGAGAACGAAAAGAGTAGTCACAAATGCGCTTTCAGGCTGGGTGCGGGCGGCTTGGCCTGAGGCGAGCCGGCCCGCAAGCGGGAGAAGCGCAAATTATGCGACGCGCACCGCCCCGTGCGGGGGCTTGCGCGTGGCTACCGCGAGATCAGTCGCGGTCGCGCCCATGGCGATGGCCATGGTGGCGATGCCCGTGGCGATGGTCACGGTCACGGTAGTAGCGGCCACCGTAGTACGGGGGCGGCGAGTACACCACCGGCGGTGCGTAGTACACCGGGCGGGGGGGTGCGTAGTACACCGGACGGGGCGGCGCGTAGTACACCGGAGGTGGCGGTGCGTAGTACACCGGCGCCGGCGCGCGGTACGCGTAACCCGGGTAATAGTTGTTGCTTGCGCCGACCACCACACCGGGCACGCCAATGCCAATGGACCAATTCACGTTGTCACGTGCCTGCGCCACACCGGCCGAGGCCGCCAGCGCAAACCCGAGACCGACGGCGGCCAGCTTGCTGAAAACGGTCTTGAACATATGCATCTCCTGGTTAAACAGATTGGCCGCAATTGCCAGCCCTTGGACGCCTTAACGCGCCAGATGCCTGAAAGGATGGCACGAAAGGGTGTCTAAAGTGTGTCTGTGCGTACAACTGCTTGTTTCCATGCGTAAAAACGCACGATCACGCCGCCTAAAATGCCCAGCATGACCCCCACCGCCCCCGACACCGCCCCCGGCGCAAGCGGTGCAGACGCACCCAAAATAAGCAAGTTCCTGCGCCAGGTGATTGAAAGCGACCTGGCGCGTGGCACCTACGCCGGCCGCCGCTGGGCCGGCAGCCCGGGCGACGCCGCCCACCAGGCCGCAGGCGCGCCCGACCCCGCGAAGATTCGCACCCGCTTCCCGCCCGAGCCCAACGGCTACCTGCACATTGGCCACGCCAAGAGCATCTGCATCAACTTCGGCCTGGCGCGCGACTACGAAGGCGTGTGCCACCTGCGCTTTGACGACACGAATCCGGAAAAGGAAGACGCCGAGTACGTGAGCAGCATCAAGGACTCGGTGCGGTGGCTGGGCTTTGACTGGAACAACGGGCGCGAGGCCAACCTGTACCAGGCCAGCGACTACTTTGACTTCATGTACCGCGCTGCCGAGTACCTGATTGAAGCTGGCCACGCCTATGTCGATGAACAAACGATGGAGCAGATCCGCGCCAACCGGGGCGACTTCAGCAAGCCCGGTGTGGACAGCCCCTACCGCGCCCGCACCCCCGCCGAGAACCTGGCCCGTTTTCGTGAAATGCGCGCCGGCCAGCACGAAGACGGCAGCATGGTGCTGCGCGCCAAGATCGACATGGCCAGC
>JAUCDU010000049.1:0-11717 GCA_034674825.1 Giesbergeria sp. | reverse complement strand
ACACCGGCGAGACGCGCGCCATGCGCAGCAAGGAAGACGCGGCCGACTACCGCTATTTCCCCGACCCCGACCTGCCGCCGCTGGTGGTGGAACTGGCGTGGGTAGAAGCCACCCGCGCCACCATGGGCGAACTGCCGCGCGCCATGGCGGCGCGCTTTGTGGCCGACTACGGCCTGCCCGAATACGACGCCGCGCTCCTGACGCAAAGCAAAGCCATGGCGGCGTATTTCGAAGAGGCGGCCAAGTCCAGCGGCCAGGCCAAGCTCGCCAGCAACTGGGTGATGGGCGAAATCAGCCGGCGCCTCAATACCGAGGAGCGCGGCATCGAGCAGTCGCCCGTCAGCGCGCTGCAGTTGGCGCAGCTCATCGGCCGCATCACCGACAGCACCATTTCCAACAATGCCGCACGCCAGGTCTTCGACGCGTTGTGGAGCGGCAGCGGCAGTGAGGTAGACGCGCTCATCGAGTCCCTGGGCCTCAAGCAGATGAACGACAGTGGCGCGTTGGAAGCCATCGTCGACAACGTCATTGCCGCCAACGCCGACAACGTAGCGCAGTATCGGGCCGGCAAAGACAAGGCCTTCAACGCGCTGGTCGGTCAGGTGATGAAGGCGAGCAAAGGCAAGGCCAACCCCCAGCAGGTGAACGACTTGCTGCGCCAGCGCCTCGCGTGATGCCAAGTCCGGCTCTGCGCAGCCGGTGATTGCGGTGATTGGTTAGCGCGCCGCTGTCCCGGCGGCGGCGGGAAGCAGGTCGGACGCGGCTGCGCGCGCGGCCCACAGCCGGCGCAGCTGCGCGAGTTCGTCGTCAAAGCGCTTGTTGATGCGCTGTTTTTCCTCGCCCTGTTTGATGATGAAGCGTCTTTGCTCGTCGATGTCGGCCTCGTTGGCAGCAATCTGGCGCTGCAGCCGCATGGGCGCCTTGAGCGGGTCTTTCTTGTAGAACTCCATCTCGGCGTCGAGCGCTTTGCGCGTCACTCTCAACTCGTCAATGCGCTTGGCAGCGAGTTCGGTCACCGAATCGACCATTTCCAGCGCAGCGCGGCGCTCCACTTCGTGGGCGGCGCGGTCGGGGTAGCGCGCGACGAGCACCCGCTCGCGGCGACGCTCGTCGGCAATTCGGTCGCGCTCTTCCTGCTCCTTGCGCAGCTGCACGGCCCTTGCCGCTTTTTCATGCTCGGTCAGCGTAGGCCCAATGACGCGCCGCACGGTGCCCGAGGGCCCGAGCTCGCGTTGTTCGCGGTCGATGCAGGCGGCAATCGGGCGATCGGACGTAATGCGGCGGCCGCTCGCGTCCACACAGGTGTAGATGCCGCCCGCAGCGTCGTCGGCCGCGTACGCTCCCGCCTGCGCCAGCACGGCGATTGCCACTCCTGCAGTCCAGCCCAATGCGTTCAATGCGTCACCCTTCGCCGACTCCGTACCGCTGGCGGTAGGCCAGCACGCGCTCGCGGTGCTGCAGCATGTCTGCGGCCCGCGAATCCGAAAGATACAGCAATAAGTCTGCCAACGTGGCAATTGCGCAGACTTGCAGACCCAGAGTACGGCGCACGTACTGCACGGCGCTGTAGTCCACGTCGCGGCCGTCTTCTGTCGCCTTTTCCTGCCGATCAAGCGCTACCACCATGGCATGCGGCGTCGCGCCCGCCTGTTCGATGAGCCCGATGGACTCGCGCGCTGCCGTGCCGGCAGACATCACGTCGTCCACGATCAGCACCCGTCCGGCAAGCGGCGCACCCACCAGCGTACCGCCCTCGCCATGGTCCTTGGCTTCCTTGCGGTTGTAGGCAAACGGCACATTGCGGCCACGCCGCGCCAGCTCCACCGCAAGCGTTGCCGCCAGCGGAATGCCTTTGTAGGCAGGCCCGAACACCATGTCGAACTCGATGCCGCTCTCGATCAGGGCGTTTGCATAGAATTGTGCGAGTCGCCCCAGCGCAGTGCCATCGTGAAACAGGCCGGCGTTGAAAAAGTAGGGGCTCAGGCGCCCCGCCTTGGTCTTGAATTCGCCAAAACCTAGCACGCCGGCATCGACGGCAAAGCGCACAAAATCTTGCGCCATCGCACCAGTGGGTGCGGGCGCGGTATCCAACTCCGACATGGGACATTCCTTGTTCAAGCTCACCAGCCTCAACCTCAACGGCATTCGATCGGCCACCAGCAAAGGCCTTGAAGCCTGGCTGCACAGCGTGCGCCCGGATTGTATTTGCGTGCAGGAAGTCAAGGCCCAGGCGCCTGACGTGGCCGGCCGTTTCGAGCAGCTGGCCGGCCTGGACGGCCACTTTCATTTCGCACAAAAGAAGGGCTACTCTGGCGTAGGCATCTATACCCGTCACGAACCGAGCGACGTGCGCATCGGCTACGGCTCGGACGAGTTCGACGCCGAAGGGCGCTATGTGGAGCTGCGTTTCGACACGCCGGCGCGCAAGCTCTCGCTCATCAGCGCTTACTTTCCCAGCGGCTCATCGGGCGACGAACGCCAGCTGGCCAAGTTCCGCTTTCTCGATCAATTTCACCCGCATTTGATGCAGTGTCGTGGCGAGCGCGAGTTCATTCTGTGCGGCGACATCAACATCGCGCACCAGCAAATCGATCTGAAAAACTGGCGCAGCAACCAGAAAAACAGCGGTTTCCTGCCCGAAGAGCGCGCCTGGATGACAAAGTTGTTGCACACAAGCGACCCTGGCGGCGGTCTGGTGGACGTCTACCGCCTGCTGCACCCGGAGACCACCAGCGAGGCCTACACCTGGTGGAGCAACCGCGGGCAGGCCTGGGCCAACAACGTGGGCTGGCGGCTGGACTACCACCTGGCAAGCCCTGCGATCGCCCAGCTGGCACGCACGGCCAGCATTTACAAAGCACAGCGTTTTTCGGACCATGCGCCGTTGACCATCGACTACGACATGACGCTCTGACCAGCGGAAAGTTTTCAAGCCAGCGGAATAAGTGCAGCCCGGCGTGCGTCTACCTTCATGTCACCCCCGACATGCCCAAGGAAACCTCATGAAATCTTCCCTGCTGCCCACCCTGGTGCTTTCACTGGCCGCACTGGCCTCTGGCGTGGCGATGGCCGCGCCGCCGGTCAAGACGGTTGGCGGCATGCTGGTCAACACGGCCGGCATGACGCTCTACACCTTCGACAACGACACCGCCGGCAGCGGCAAGAGCGCCTGCAACGGCCCTTGCGCCGGCCTGTGGCCGCCCGTCACCGCCGAAGCCGACGCCAAGCCCGAAGGCGACATGACCATCATCACCCGCGACGACGGCTCCAAGCAGTGGGCCTACAAGGGCAAGCCGGTGTACCTGTACAAGTCCGACATCAAGGCGGGCGATGCCGCGGGCGACAACTTCAAGAACGTCTGGCACGTCATCAAGCCCTGACCTGTCCCTGACCGGCACCGCTTTGCCGCCACCGCATGCGTGACCAGGACGTCGCCGCCATCGTCGCCTGCATCCCCAAGCTGCGTCGCTATGCACGCGGACTGGTGGCCGATGCGACGTTGGCGGACGACCTGGTGCAAGACACGCTGGAGCGGGCGTGGCGCCGGTTTTCGCTCTGGCAGCGGCGCGGCGAGCTGCGCGCCTGGATGTTCGGCATCTTGCACAACCAGTTCATCGACACGGTGCGCTCGTCCACGCGGCGGCCCGAAGACAATGCCGGTGACGATTTGCCCGAAGTACCCCAACGACCCCTCCAAGCCGACGGCCTGGAGGTACGCGACCTGGACGCCGCGCTGCAGCGCCTGCCGGCCGAGCAGCGCGAAGTCCTGTTGCTGGTCGCGGTTGAGCAGATGAGCTACGCAGAGGCGGCAAGCGTGGTCGGCGTGCCCATCGGTACGGTCATGTCTCGGTTGGCCAGGGGCCGGGAAAGGCTGCGCCAGGAGTTGCAAGGCCGCCAAGCCTCGGCGCACGCGAGCGCACCCCTGCGCAGGATCAAGTGACATGGATGTAACCCGACCCACCCCCGTTCCCGGTGACGGCCAGACACCCATCACCGAAGCCGACCTGCAGGCCTATGCCGACGGCCAGCTGGCCCCCGAGCGCCAGGCCGAAATCGAGGCCTTCCTGAGCGCCCATCCGGCCGAGCGCCAGCGGGTCGACGACTGGCGCGCGCAAAACCGCGCGCTCAAACAGTGGCTCGACCCGGTCATGGCCGAGCCGCTGCCGCTGCGGCTGCCCTTGGCGCCGGCCGCGGCACCTGCCTGGCACGCGTGGCCCTGGCGCTCGCTGGCGGCCGGGCTGGCGATCGTGGCCCTCAGCAGCGGCTCCGCCTGGTGGGGTCGCGGCGCCTACGACGGCCATTTGCAGCGCATGGCCGCCGCGCCGGCCGGCACGCTGCACGGCTTTGCGCAGCGCGCGGCCATCGCCCATGCGGTCTACAGCCCCGAGGTGCGCCGGCCAGTGGAGGTCGGCGCCGAGCAAGAGCAGGCGCTCATCACATGGCTCACCAAACGCATGGGCACCTCCGTGCGACCACCCGACCTTCAAGCGCTGGGCTATCGGCTCATGGGCGGGCGCCTGCTGCCGGGTGGCACGGGGCCGGTAGCGCAGTTCATGTTTGAGCGTGCCCAAGGCGAGCGGCTGACTCTCTACATCACGCGCGAAGACGCGGGCCGCGAGACGGCTTTCCAATTTGGCCAGGAAGGCTCGGTCAATGTCTTCTACTGGGTCGACCAGAACTTCGGTTACGCCCTTTCGTCGGCAGTCAGCCGGCCGGAGATGCTGCACGTTGCCGAGGCGGTTTACCAGCAACTCGAAGGCCGCCGTTAGGGCCTCGTTGGTCCCGCCAAGGGGCTGGGAACAAAGGTCATGAACGCTGCATGCGCGGAGCTCGGCATGACAGCAATATTCGAGCTGCGAGCCTGGACTGTCAGGCCATCCAAGCCAGCGCCGCCAGTGCCGCCGTTTCGGCACGCAGCACGCGCGGGCCGAGGCCTACAGGCACAAAGCCCTGCGCCAGCGCTGCCTCCTCTTCGGCCGGGCCAAGTCCGCCTTCAGGCCCGGAGAGGAACACAACAGCGCCGGCATCCGCAGCCCGGGTTTTCAACACAACACTGCCAGCGCGCAGCGACAGCAGCAAGCGCTGCGCGGGCGCCGAGCGCCCAGGGCCAGCCAGCCAAGCGGCCAGATCCAGCGCCTCGTGCACCGGCGGCACGCGGTTGCGCCCGCATTGCTCGCAGGCGGCAATGGCAATCGCCTGCCAATGAGCGCGCTTTTTCTCGCCGCGCTCGCCCTTGAGCTTGAGCACGCTGCGTTCGGCCAGCAGCGGCGTGATGCTGGCGACGCCCAGCTCGGTGGCTTTTTCCACCAGCCAGTCCATGCGCTCGTTCGCCGTGATGCCGGCGACCAGATGCACTGCCCGATCCGCCTCACGCTCGATGGCGTTGTGAGCACCCACTTGCGCGCGAACGCTGCTGCGGCCCATGTGGGTGATGCGGGCGTCAAATTCGCCTCCGACATCTGGCCCGGCGTCTTCCAACCCGCCGTGAAACAACGTGATGGCGTCGCCCGGCTGCAGGCGCAGCACCTGCACATGGCGCGCGGCGCCAGCAGGCAGCTCGATCTCGGCGCCACTGACCAATTCGACGGGGCAATAGAAACGGGGCATTGGCTTAGAAAGTAATAGCTACTCGCGCTTACTGGATAAGCGCTAGAGGCCAATTTTGCTTGAAATTTACATGCGCCCGTAGGCAAAACCGACCTGGGGCGCGTTGCCCTCGATCTCGTCCATCAGCCGGGCCAGAGGCCCCAACTCGCGGTAGCGGGTGGCCGTGGATCGGATGTAGGCGATGAAGCGCGGCGCGTCCTGCAAATATTTGGGCTTGCCGTCGCGCAGCGTCAACCGGGCAAAGATGCCTGCCACCTTCAGATGGCGCTGCAGGCCCATCCATTCGACGCTGCGGTAGAAGTCGCCAAAGTCTTCGCCCCAACCGCTGGCGCTGGCCGCGCCCAGCAGGCCGGCCTTGCGCGCCTGCTCCCAGTAGCGCACGGCGATGTCGAGCACAAAGGCTTCGTCCCAGCTGATGAAGGCATCGCGCAGCAGACTGGCGATGTCGTAGGTGATCGGACCGAAGACGGCGTCCTGAAAATCGAGCACGCCCAGCGGCTCGGGTTCAGATGAAACCATCAGGTTTCGCATCATGAAGTCGCGGTGCACGTACACGCTCGGCGCGCTCAGGTTCTCCGCCACGATGCGGTCAAACGCCGCCCGCAGCACCTGCTGCTGCGCACCACTTAAAACCACTTGGCGGTGCTGCGCCACGTACCAATCGGGAAACAGCGCCAGCTCGCGGCGCAGCAAGGCGTCGTCGTAGGGCGGCAGCACGCCCGGGCGCGAGGCCAGTTGCCACTGCAGCAGCACGTCGGTGGCGCGCCGGTACCAAGCAGCAGCGGCTTGCGGGTCGGCCGGGTCAAGGCGCTCGATGACGGTCTGCTGGCCCAGGTCCGACAGCAACAAAAAGCCATGCGTCTGGTCCCAATCCAGAATTTCCGGTACGTTCAAGCCGGCCTGCTGCATCAGCGCCTGCACATGGACGAACGGTGCGCAGTCTTCCTTGTCCGGCGGCGCGTCCATGACGATGCGGCTTTCGCCGGGAATGCGGGTGTCCAGACGCAGGTAGCGGCGAAAGCTGGCGTCGGCCGACGCCGGGCGCAGGGAGTCGGGTTGCAGGCCGTGGCGCTCAACCAGCGGCGCGAGCCACTGGTCGAACTGGGCTTGGCGCAGCTTGTCAGGCCAGGTAACGGCGGCGGCGCCTGGCGTATTGTGTGGGTGGCTCATGGATAATCCGATTCTACAAACCCGGCCCAGTCTGGCGCGGGTGCTTGCCAGTGCGTTGGCCGCCGTGCGGCCGCAACCGATGGATCCGAAGCTTTTGCCCTCCTATCCAGCCTCTCCTCCAGCGTTCCTGGTGCCGCGTGCGCGCTTGCGTGCCACCGCGGCGTGGTCGCGTCTGGCCGCACTGGCCTTGTGCGGCGCGCCCCTGGTTGCCGGTGCGCAGCAGGCCGCAGACAGCGCCTGGAACGCACCGGCACCGCTGCGCGCCAGCCCGCAACTGAGCGAGACCATCCCAGGCGCCGCGCGCGCGCAATTGCCGACGTTTGTCTCGGGCGAGCGCATGTGGGGCGAAACCAATGAGCGCGCAGTGGTCGAAGGGGCCGCCGAACTGCGCAAGGGCGACACCGTGATCCACGCCGACCGGCTGGAGTACACCCTGCCCGACGATCTGGCGACCGCGACCGGCAAGGTACGCATCAACCGCGCCGGCAACGTGTACGAAGGCAGCAAGCTGCAGCTGCATGTAGACGCCTTCGACGGCTTCTTCAACGACGCGCGCTACCAGTTCCTGGCCAATGGCGCGCATGGCGAAGCCACCCGCGTCGACTTCCTTGACCGCGACCGCGCCGTGGTGCACGACGCGACCTACACCACCTGCACACGCGAAGACTTCGCCGGCTGGCAGCCCGACTGGATCATCCGCGCCGAGCGTATTGAACTGGACCAGGTGGAAGACGTAGGCACAGCGCGCAATGGCGTGCTTGAATTCAAGGGCGTGCCGATCCTGCCGGTGCCCTACATCAGCTTTCCGCTGTCGGACCGGCGCAAGTCCGGCCTGCTGCCGCCCACCGTAGGGCTCGACAGCGTCGGCGGGTTCGAATACTCGCAGCCCTATTACTGGAACATTGCGCCCAACCGCGACGCGACGCTGGAGGCGGCCCTGATTGCCAAGCGCGGCGTACGCCTCGGCGGCGAGTTTCGCTACCTGGAGCCGACCTACGCGGGCCGCGTGCGGGGCGACGTGCTGCCGTCGGACCGGCTGCGCGAGCGCACCCGCTGGAGCTATGCCCTTGAGCACAACGCCAACGTGGCGACGCCCATTGGCGGCATCGGGGTGAACCTGAACATTCGCCGCGTCAGCGACGACAACTACTGGCGCGACTTTGGCCGCGACCTCGGCCGTGGCCTGCAAGGCACCACCGAGCGCCTGCTGCCGGCCGACGCCCAGTTCAACTGGGGCAGTGGCGACCAGCAGGTGATGCTGCGCAGCGTGAAATGGCAGACGCTGCAAGACCCGCTCGCGCCCATTGTTCCGCCCTACGACCGGCTGCCGCAACTGCACTACCGCTACGCGCCGAGTCATCTCGGCTACGGTCTGGACGCCAGCCTGGACCTGGACAGCACCCGGTTTCGCAGCGACCGCAGCCTGACGCTGCAGCCCAACGCGCTGCGCAGCTACGCGCTGGCGCAGGTCAGCCGGCCGTTCATCTGGCCGGCCGGCTTCGTTACGCCACGCGTGCAGCTGCATGCGACCGACTACCAGTTCGATACGCCGATTGCCGGCGGCGCGCGCTCAGCCAGCCGCGCATTGCCCACCTACAGCCTGGACAGCGGCCTGGTGTTCGAACGCGACGCGCGCTTCTTCGACCGCGCCTTCGTGCAGACGCTGGAGCCGCGCGCCTTCTACACCTATACGCCCTACCGCGACCAGAGCCGGCTGCCGGTCTACGACACAGCGGCGAACGACTTCAACTTCGCCACCATCTATACCGAGAACGCCTACGGCGGCCAGGACCGCATTGCCGACAACAACCTGCTGACGCTTGGCGTGACCACGCGCCTGCTCGACCCGGACACTGGCGCCGAAGCGGCGCGCTTTGGCATCGCGCAACGCACGCGCTTTTCTGACCAGAAGGTCACGCTGCCGGGCGAGCCTGTGGTGCGCGAGCGCCTGTCCGACCTGATGGTCGGCGCTGCCGTGAACTGGACGCCGCAGTGGGGCACCAATGCCACGGTGCAGTTCAACCCGAAAACGCGCCGCTCCGAGCGCTCGACGATTGCCGCACGCTACCAGCCAGCGCCCTACCATGTGGTCAGCGCTGCCTACCGCTTCCAGCGCGACAGCAGCGAACAGATCGACATCGGCTGGCAGTGGCCGCTGGCTGACCTGTGGGGCGCCGCTGCGCCTGCCCGAGCTGCTGCCGGCGACAAGTCCGCCGGGCCGCGCGAAGGGCGCTGGTATGGTGTCGGTCGCCTGAACTACAGCCTGCGCGATCGCAAGCTGGTGGACACCGTCGTCGGGCTGGAATACGACAGCTGCTGCTGGATCGGGCGCGTGGTGCTCGAGCGCCTGCAAAACAGCCTGACCACCTCCAACACCCGCCTGCTGTTTCAGATTGAATTCGTGGGCTTCTCGCGACTCAGTCTGGGCTCGAACCCGCTGACCAGCCTGCGGCAGAATATTCCTGGCTATCGCACCCTGGAGACCGAGCGACCGGTGCCCAGCCGCTTCAGCAATTACGATTGAGACCGTGTTTAAGGCCCGCCCCATGCATCTTCGTGTTCTCGCTTTTGGACTTGCCTGCCTGGCCGGCGCGCTCGCCACTCCCGCCATCGCCCAAGGCGTCCGCATTCCCAAGCCGCAAGCGGCCACAGCGGCGCCAGCGCCTGCCGTGCGCAGCCAGACCGCCGAGCCACAAGCGGCCGACTACATCGTCGCGGTGGTGAACTCGGAGCCCATTACGCGCAACGAGCTGGTCGGGCGCGCCGAGCGTGTGCGCAAACAGCGTCAGGAAGAAGGCGCAGCCGCAATACCGGATGATGTGTTGGTGCGCGAGGTGCTTGAGCGCATCATTTTCGAGAAGGTCCAATTGCAGCAGGCACGCGAAGCGGGCATCACCGTGGACGACCTGGCGGTGGATCAGGCAGAGGAAGCGGTGGCGCGGCAGAACAGCGTGTCCAAGGAGGCCATGCACCGCATGCTGGCTGCCGACGGGATCTCGCCGCAGCGGTTTCGCAGCGAACTGCGCAACCAGCTGGTGCTGCAACGCCTGCGCGCACGCGAAGTCGCTGGCACCGCAAAGGTGACCGAGTTCGACATCGACCAGTACCTGCGCGAGCAGCAGCCCAAGGCCGACGCCGCCAGCCTGGAGGTCAACCTGGCCAACATCCTGATTGCCGTGCCCGAGGGCGCCAGCGAGGCCGCGGTGAGCGAGCGCGAGCAGCGCGCCCGCAGCGTGGCCGAGCGCGCCCGCAGCGGAGGCGATTTCGCCGCATTGGCAAAAGAATTTTCCGACGCCCCGGATGCCGCCCAAGGTGGGCAGATGGGCCTGCGCTCTGCCGATCGCTACCCCGAGCTGTTCCTGAAGGCCACGTCGGCGCTTCCAGTTGGCGGCGTTGCCGGGCCGGTGCGCTCCGGCGCCGGCTTTCACGTGCTCAAAGTGATTGAAAGGAAGCAGGCCAGTACCGGCGTCGCCGTGGCGCAGAACCACGCTCGCCACATTCTGCTGCGCACCGGGCCGAAGCTGAGCGAAGCGGCAGCCGCGGCCCAGTTGGCCGACTACCGCAAGCGCATCACGTCAGGTCTCGAGAGTTTCGAGACCCTGGCACGGGAACACTCGCAAGACAGCAGCGCCCAGCAGGGCGGCGACCTCGGTTGGTCTACCCCCGGCCTCTACGTACCGGAATTCGAACAAGCCCTGGATGCGCTCAAGCCGGGCGAGATCAGCCAGCCCGTGGTGACGCGCTTTGGCGTGCACCTGATCGAGCTGCTGGAGCGCCGCAAGTTGCAGCTGACGCCACGCGAGCAGCGCGAGCAGGCTCGACAGATCCTGCGTCAAAAGCGCATGGAAGAGGCCTACGCCGATTGGGCCCGCGAGCAGCGCGCCCGCGCCTACGTCGAATACCGCGACGTGCCACAGTGAAGCACATTGCGCGCAAGCGCTTTGGCCAGCACTTCCTGACCGACGGCGGCATCATCGACGCCATCGTCGATGCGATCGCACCACAGCCCGGCCAGCCCATGGTCGAAATCGGCCCCGGCCTGGCGGCGCTCACGCAGCCGCTGGTCGAGCGCCTGGGGCGCCTCACGGTGATCGAACTCGACCGCGACCTGGCAATGCGACTGCGCCTGCACGGCCAGCTGCAGGTGATCGAATCGGATGTCCTGAGGGTGGACTTCACACAGGTGGCACGGGACCTGGAAACCTCCCGGCTGCGCGTCGTCGGCAACCTGCCGTACAACATCTCGACCCCCATCCTGTTCCACCTGCTCCAGCACGTGGACGTGATTGCCGACCAGCATTTCATGCTGCAAAAGGAAGTCATCGACCGCATGGTCGCCGCGCCTTCCACGGCCGCGTACGGACGCCTTTCCGTGGTGCTGCAATGGCGCTACGCCATGGACGATGTGCTGTTCGTGCCGCCCGAGAGCTTCGACCCGCCGCCGCGCGTGGACAGCGCCGTGGTGCGCATGCTGCCGCGCCAGGACTTGGCCGCCCTGCCGGTGCAGCTGCTGGAGGAATGCGTGCAGGTCGCTTTCAGCCAGCGCCGCAAGCTGCTGCGCCACACGCTCGGTCGCTGGCTGGAGGCGCGTGGTTTTGCTGGCGACTTTGACGTGCAGCGGCGCGCGGAAGAAGTGCCGGTGGCAGAGTACGTCGCGCTGGTGCAGCAGCTCTGATTCCATTTCAAAAATCATCCGTGACGTTGTCGACTTCGCGTCACAAATGATGTGGGAAAATTGATTTGGAAATGGAATGAGCGCCTGCGCGCGCCGCGCATTTTGCTTCAAAAAATATAGCTGCAAACGCTTTATAAATAAGCGTTAGAGGCCATTTTTGCTATAAATCTTGCCTTGCTGCTGGCGCGCAACGCGTCAGCCGCCCACCAGCACGGGGAAGATTTTGGTAAGCCCGCCGGCCATCACCTCAACCGCCAGCGCCGCC
>JAUCDU010000048.1:0-12021 GCA_034674825.1 Giesbergeria sp. | reverse complement strand
TTCGACGGCGATCTCGTCAAAGGGGTTCATGCTCATTTTGACGTTGGCGATGTCCACCCCGCTGCCGTCCGATTTCACACGAACCTTGACGTTGTAGTCCACCACACGCTTGACGGGTACCAAAACCTTCATTGCTGCGGCTCCTAAAGTTGTAATTGACGTTTACGTAAACCAGATCATTCTATGACGCGCTTTCCACACCCGGTGAAAGGCCTGCGAGACCAGAAAAAGAACGATCGTGCTTTTAAATTATAGGTCGGACGCAGCATTGGGCGCAGCCTCTGGTGAAACATGCGGGACAACCACAGCTTCGACCGGCTTGGCAGCACCACCGCCATTTTGCTGATGCACCACACGCTGCGGGAACGGAATGTCGATGCCATGCGCACGCAGCGCCCGCAAAATGGCCAGATTGATGTCCGAGCGCAGCGACAGCGTGCCGTTTTCGGGGTCCACGATCCAGAAACCCAACGTGAACTCGAGTCCATCGGTGCCAAAGGCCGACAGCGCAGCCGAAGGAGCCGGGTCTTTGAGCACGCGCGGGCTGGCAAAGGCTGCTTCACGCAGCAAGCGCATCACCAGATCGACATCGCTGCCATAGCCCACGCTCACCACCGTCGATTGCCAGACACGCGGATCGGCCAGCGACAGGTTCTCGACACGCTGCGAAATCAGCATCTCGTTGGGCACGATGGATTCGCGCCCGCCGGGCGAGCGGATCACCGTGTAGCGCCCGGTGATGTCGGTAATGCGCCCTTCGAAGCCATCGACACGGACACTGTCGCCAATGCGCACGCTGCGCTCGGCCAGGATGACGAAGCCGCTGACATAGTTGGCAGCAAGTTTTTGCAGGCCCAGGCCAATACCCACGCCCACGGCGCCGCCCAAAACCGAGAGCGCTGTCAGGTCGATGCCGGCTGCCGACAAGGCAAACATCAAGCCGACGAAGAGCAGCAGCGCCCGGATGGCATTGCTCAACGCCTTGCGAAGCGACAGCCCGCTGCCGGTGGCCGAGCGCAGCAACCGGGCTTCCAGCACCGAAGAAATCCAGAGCGCGGCCAACAACACAATGCCAGCGGTGATGGCACCTTCCAGCACGGTACGCACCGACATCTCCGAGCTGCCCATCTTCCAGCGAACCTGGCCCAGTGCATCGAGGACGCGCGGCAGCACCCCTGTCACCCAGAGCACCATGGCCCCCCAGGCGAGCCAGGAAATCGTGCGCTCAATATCACTGAGCCACTGGGCCTGCGGAAACGCCGCCTGCAGCACCTTGGCGCCGGTGCGAATCACCGCCAGCGACATCAGCGCCGGAATCACCAGCCGAAACGCTGCCAGGGGAATATGGTCATCGACGAAATTGCGGGCCACATAGCCAAAAACCAGCAGGACCAAGGGGAACAGGGCCCCATCAATAAGGCCCCGGCCAAACAGGATGGAATCGGGGTTGCGCTGCCCGCTCAAACGGCGCAGCGCCGCAACAAACAACCAGGCCAGTACCAGTGCCGCAAGCGCGGCGCCGAGCTCGATCAGCACCGTCGGCTGCGCCAGCGCGGCCAGCTTGCGGCCCATTTCATCGAGCAGCGGGCCGTTGGCAGGCATCAGCTTTTCCAGCTCGGTGGGCGTTTTTCGGCGAAAGCGCGCGCACCTTCCTGGGCCGCCTCGTCCATCATGTTCACAGCCATGGTCTGGCCGGCGATCGGGTAGGCGGCTTCCAGCCCCAGCTCACGCTGGCGATACACCAAAGCCTTGCCCATCGCAACGGCGGCGCGGGGTTTTTCGACTATGGACTGCACCAGACGCTCGACTTCGGCGTCCAGCGCGTCAAGGGGTACCACGCGGTTCACCAGGCCTTCGCGCAAGGCCGTGGCAGCGTCGATGAAGTCACCCGTCAGCAACATTTCCATCGCGCGCTTGGTCGGCACGTTGCGCACCAGCGGCACACTGGGCGTGGCGCAGAACAGGCCGTAGTGAATACCGCTGGTGGCAAACGTTGCGCCCTCTGCAGCAACCGCCAGATCGCACTGGGCCACGAGCTGGCAGCCCGCCGCCGTCGCCATGCCGTGCACCCTGGCAATCACTGGAACATCAAGCTTTTGCAGCGACAGCATCATGCGGCTGCACTGGGCAAAGAGCTGTTGGTACCAGGCCAGGTCCGGGTGCGCTGCCATGTCTTTCAGATTGTGGCCGGCGCAAAAGGCCTTGCCCGAACCGGCCAACACCACCACCCGCACGGATGCATCACCCGCCAAGGTATTCAACGCCTCTTGCAGAGCGTCGAGCATCTCGGAGCCCAGCGCATTGAAACGTGCCGGATCGTTCAGGGTCAGGGTGATGACGCCTCGTGCGTCTTTGGTCACTTGCAGCAAATTGACAGATTCCGACATTTCCGTGCTCCTTACGTGCCGCGCAAGCCGCAGCCTTCAAAACTGACACAGCGCCGACCAGCGACCGCCGCGCAAGGGCCGCCCCGCCGCGCTGGCGGTGTCCCCCTTCCGCATTGCGCAGCAATGCAAGAGAAGGGGGAAGCGGCGCAGCCGCTCAGGGGGTTGCTCACAAATCAGCGAGCACGCGCAGATGCGCTTCCACACTCAGCGCCAGAGCGCGCATGGCGTAGCCGCCTTCCAGACAAGAAACAATGCGCCCCTGCGCATGCTTCTTCGCCACATCCTTGATGCGCTGCGTGATCCAGGTGTAGTCCTGCTCGGTCAATCCCATTTGTCCCATATCGTCGTCGCGGTGGGCGTCGAAGCCGGCGCTTATGAAGATCATCTGGGGCTTGAAGGCTTCGAGCCGTGGCATCCACATCATGTCGATCAACTCCCGCACGTCCATGCCCTTGGTGTAAGCCGGCACAGGCACGTTGACCATGTTTGCGGCCGGCGCCTGATCGCCGCTGTAGGGGTAGAACGGGTGCTGGAAGAAGCTCACCATCAGCACGCGCTCGTCGCCCGCCAGGATGTTCTCGGTGCCGTTGCCGTGGTGCACGTCGAAGTCGACCACGGCGACCCGCTTGAGCTGGTGGCGCTCCAGCGCATATTTGGCGGCGACGGCCACATTGTTGAAAAAGCAAAAGCCCATCGCCTTGTCGCGGCAGGCGTGGTGGCCTGGCGGGCGCACCGCGCAAAAGGCATTCTCCAGTTCGCCTGCCATCACCGCGTCGGTTGCCGCCATCGCCGCACCCGCAGCGCGCAGCGCCGCTTTCCATGTGTGCACGTTGATCGATGTGTCGGGGTCAACTTGCGTGTAGCTGGGCCCACCGGCGTCCATCTCTTCGCGCAGCCAATCGGTCAGACCGCGCAGCTCTGCAATGTGCGAGCGTGTGTGGGCAAGTTCGATATCGGCCAGGGGTGCTTGCGGTGCCTCAAAATGCTCCAGCGCGTCCGACACGCCAGTGATGAGCAGGCGATCTTCAATCGCCGTGAGCCGCTCCGGGCATTCTGGATGGCCGGGCCCCATCTCGTGCTTTTTGCAGTCCGCGTGGGTGAAATAACCCGTCTTGCCCATAGTTTTGTCTCCCCCGCTGGGGTCTGTCGCGGTTTTTCGGATAACGTCAGAGCATGCAAGCGCAGCCCAAAATTCAGTCGATTCTTGACCAGCTTAACACGGTGATTGTGGGCAAAAGTGCCCGCGTTCAGGACTGTGTGGCCTGCCTTTTGGCGGGCGGTCACCTGCTTATTGAAGACGTGCCTGGCGTGGGCAAGACAACGCTTGCGCACGCGCTGGCGCACACCTTCGGTCTGCAGTTTTCACGTGTCCAGTTCACGGCCGACCTGATGCCAAGCGACCTGCTCGGCGTCTCGGTGTACGAGCGCGGCCGCGAAGGCTTTGTGTTTCACCCGGGGCCGGTGTTCACGCAGGTGCTGCTGGCCGACGAAATCAACCGCG
Organism: Giesbergeria sp.; assembly: GCA_034674825.1. Lineage (GTDB taxonomy): Bacteria > Pseudomonadota > Gammaproteobacteria > Burkholderiales > Burkholderiaceae_C > Simplicispira. The sequence continues at coordinate 8,133 of JAUCDU010000048.1, read as the reverse complement.
CCAGCCCGCGCACGCAAAGCGCGCTGCTCGAAGCGATGGAAGAGAAGCAGGTCAGTGTGGAGGGCGAAACGCGGGCCCTGCCGCATCCCTTTTTCGTCATCGCCACACAAAATCCGCACGACCAGCTGGGCACTTACATGCTGCCCGAATCGCAGCTTGACCGCTTTCTGATGCGCATCTCGCTCGGCTACCCCGACCGCGCGGCCGAACGCTTGCTGCTGGCTGGGGCTGACCGGCGGGAGATGGCCAGCAGCATGCTGCCGCTGCTGTCCGCAGAAGACCTGGCCGACCTCCAGCAACAGGTGCAAGCGGTGCACGTGTCCGAGCCCTTGCTGGCCTACGTGCAGGACCTGATTGCCGCCACGCGCTCCGGGCGCTGGTTCCTGCAGGGGCTGTCGCCGCGCGCCGGCATTGCGCTGGTGCGTGCGTCCAAGGCCCAGGCCTTGATCAGCGGGCGCGACTACGTGGCCCCCGACGATGTGCAGGCCATCCTGCCGCAAACGATTGCCCACCGGCTGTTGCCCATAGGCGAGGCTGGCCGCGGTGCCACCGAGCAGGTGCGCGCGATGGTCGAAGCCATTGCCTTGCCCTGAGCCCGCACGTCATGGGTACGGCCGTTCCACGCTCTGGCTCGACGGCGCCGGGCCTCGCCGCGCGCCTGAACCCCGCGGCCATGGTGCAGCAGCGCTTTCGCCGTTGGTGGATGGCGCGGCTGCCGCGCACCGACACCACGTTGCTGACACAGCGCAACGTCTACATCCTGCCCACCGGCGCGGGCTGGATGCTGGCGCTGACGCTCACGGTGCTGCTGGTGGCGTCGATCAACTTTCAACTCAACCTGGGTTACCTGCTCACATTCCTGCTGGCGGGCAGCGCTGTGGCCGGCATGCATGTTTGCCACGGCACATTGCGCGGGCTCACGCTGCACCTCAAGCCCCCTGCTCCGCACTTTGCCGGCGACAGCGCTGCGCTGGAAGTGCAGCTCAGCAGCGAGCGCGCGTCGCCGCGCATGGCGATTGCTCTGGCGGTGCAAGGCAGCGGTCAGTGGGCCTGGACCGACGTTCCCGCGCAGGGCACAGCCGTGGTGCAGGTGGCGTTCGCGCCGACGCGCCGCGGCCTGCACGACGTGCCGGTGCTGACTGCCGAAACGCGCTTTCCGCTCGGCACCTTTCGCGTCTGGGCGGTGTGGCGGCCGGCTGCGCAGGTGCTGGTGTACCCGGCGCCCGAGCCGCACGCGCCGGTGTTGCCAGCCGGCGAGAGCTTCGGCGGCGACGCGCCGAGCGCGCAGAGCGCCGGCAGTGGCGAGTTCGACGGCGTGCGTGCCTACCGGCGCGGCGACCCACAAAAGCTCGTCGTCTGGAAGAAGGCCGCGCAGGCGCTGGCCAGCGGCACCGATGCCCTGGTCAGCCGAGACACGCAGCACAGCCAGCGCAGCGAGCTGTGGCTGGAGCCCGGACGCACGGGTCTGGCCGACCCGGAAGCGCGCATTGCCCGCTTGACCGCCTGGGTGCTGCAGGCCGACCGCCTCGGCCTGCAATACGGCCTGCGCCTGGCCAGTGGCAGCATTGCACAGGGCAGCGGCGCGGCGCAGCGGCTGCGCTGCCTGGAGGCACTGGCGCTGTGCTGATGGTTGGCAAATTTTTAATGAAAATGGCCTCTAGCGCTTTATCCATAAGCGTTTACAGCTATTCTTTCAATAGTATTGTGGCAGCGCCATGAATCTGCGCGCCACGCTTAGCCACCTGCCGCGCGACTCGCGCGACACGCTGTTTCTGCTGGCGGTTATCGGCTGCGTGTTGCTGCCGCTGCTGCCGCATTTGCCGTTGTGGACTGGCGTCTTCGCCACGGGCTTGCTGCTCTGGCGCGCCTGGCTGGCGTTTGGCGCACGCAGCCTGCCGCCGCGCTGGCTGCTGTTTGCTCTGCTGGTGCTGGCTGTAGCGGCCACCCTGGGGAGCTACCGCACGATTTTCGGGCGCGAGGCGGGCGTCACGCTGGTGGCCATGCTGCTGGCGCTCAAGACACTGGAAGTACGCGCGCGGCGCGACGCCATGGTGATTTTCTTTCTGGGCTTCTTCACGATGCTCAGCAACTTCTTCTTCTCGCAGTCGATGCTGACGGCGGTGGCCATGCTGGCAGCACTGGTCGGCCTCTTGACGGCGCTGGTCAACGCCCACATGCCGGTCGGGCGGCCGCCGCTTGCGCTGGCGCTGCGCTCGGCCGCACGCATGGCGTTGTTCGGCACGCCGGTGATGGTGGCGCTGTTCATGTTCTTCCCGCGCATGGCGCCGCTGTGGGGGCTGCCGAGCGACACGCTCACCGGGCGCACCGGCCTCTCGGGCAGCATGAAGGTGGGCGCCATGGCCGCCCTGGCGCTGGACGACACTGTGGCCTTGCGCGTGCGCTTCGACGGCGGCGACAACGCATTGCCGCCGCAGTCGGCCATGTATTTCCGAGGCCCGGTGCTCTCTGATTTCGATGGCCGGGAATGGCAGGCCATCCCCATCCGCGATTCCGAAAGCACACCTTCGCATCTGCAGGTACAAGGCCCCGGCATCGGCTACGAAGCAACCTTGGAGCCGAACCAGAAGCCCTGGCTGCTGCTGCTCGACGCCTCGCCGGAAGGCCCCAAGGCCGATGGTCTGAGGGCCTTCATGGCGCGCGACCTGGAATGGCTGAGCGTGCGCCCGGTCAACGAGATCCTGCGCTACCGCGCCACCAGCTACCCGCAGTTTCGCCACGGCCCTCTCACCGCTGCCCGCGAACTGCGCTTTGGCACCTCATTGCCACCCAACTCCGACCCGCGGACCAAGGCGCTGGCGACGCAAATGCTTGCCGATCCGGCGATTGCCACAGGCGGCACGCAGGCTCTGGTGGATGCAGCCCTCACGCGCCTGCGCACTGGGGGCTACGAGTACACGCTGGACCCAGGTGTGTATGGCGAGAACACCGCCGACGAGTTCTGGTTCGACCAGAAGGCTGGTTTTTGCGAGCACATTGCCTCGGCGTTTGCGGTGCTCATGCGCGCGGCCGGCGTGCCGGCGCGCATCGTCACCGGCTACCAGGGCGGCGAGCGCAACCCGGTCGATGGCTATTGGACGGTGCGCCAGAGCGATGCGCACGCCTGGACCGAAGTGTGGATGGAAGGGCGCGGCTGGGTACGGGTGGATCCCACCGGGGCGATTTCTCCGACCCGCATTGGCGCTTTCACGCGCCTGCGATCACCGCGCGGCGCCATCGGCAACGCCATGGACCGTGTGATCAGCCCGGGCTGTGCGCAGCAACGGCGCGCCGTGTGGGAAGCCGCCAACAACCGCTGGAACCCGTGGGTGCTGAACTACACCCAGACCCGTCAGATCGACATGCTCAAGGCACTGGGCTTTGACGCACCGGACTGGCAAGACCTGGTCAAGCTGCTCGGCGGCCTGGTTGCAGCCGCCGCCCTCGGCGGCGCAGCCTGGTCGGCTTGGGAAAAGCTGCAGCACGACACCTGGCTGCGGCTGCTCAACCGGGCCCGCCATCGTCTCGTTCGTGCCGGCTTGCCGCTACCCGCACACTTGCCGCCGCGCAGCATGGCGCAGGCCGTGCGCACGCATTTTGGTGCTGCCGGCGAACCCGTGGCCGCCTGGCTGCTCGAACTTGAAGCGCTGCGTTACGCTCCTCAAAGCGCGGCAACGGCCTCGCGCCTGAGCGCTCTGCGCCGCAGGTTGGCCAAGCTTCCCTGGTCGGCCCGACTGAACTGATACATGCACACTTTCGTTCGCACCACTTTATTTTTGATAGCTGCTTGCGCAATCAGCACAAGCGCTACGGCCCAAAAACACTCCAAACGTCGCGCCGCCGCGCAGGAAGCTGCCGCGCACAGCCCGCTGTATGCGGGCCGCAGCGACGCGATGCAGTTCGCCGACGACCTGGCCGAGCGGCGGAGCCTCGACCCTGCCTGGGTGCGCGCCGTCATCGGCCGCGCGCATTTTTTGCCCCAGGTACCGCGCCTCATGTCGCCAGCGCCGCGCGGCACAGCCAAGAACTGGGCGGCGTATCGCGCCCGCTTTGTCGAGCCGGTGCGCATCCGCGCTGGCGTGCGCTTCTGGAACCAGCATGCCGCGGCACTGGCGCGCGCCGAGCAGGAATACGGCGTGCCGCAGGACATCATCGTCGGCATTCTGGGGGTGGAAACCTTGTACGGCGGCCACATGGGGAACCTGCGCGTGCTCGACGCCCTGGCGACGCTGGCATTCGACTTCCCCGAAGCGCACCCGCGCGCCGCCGAGCGCCAGCAGTATTTTCGCGGCGAGCTGGAACAGTTCCTGAGCCTGGCCCACCGCAGCGACACCGATCCGTTTGAAGCCCGCGGCAGCTATGCAGGCGCCATGGGGCTGCCGCAGTTCATGCCGTCCAGCTGGGCACGCTGGGCGGTGGACTTCGACCGCGACGGCCGCATCGACCTGTTTGGCAGCGCCGAAGACGCCATTGGTTCGGTCGCCAGCTATTTCATCGGCCACGGCTGGAAGCCGGGGCTGCCCACGCATTTCCCGGTGCGCCTGGACGACACGCATCTCAACCTGGACGCGCTGCTTGCACCCGACATCCTGCCCACCTTCAGCGTCGCCTCCATGGCTGCCAAGGGCGCGCAGGTCCAGGGCGAAGGCGCTGCGTACACCGGCCAGCTGGCGCTGATCGAACTGCAAAACGGCAGCGACGCGCCCAGCGTTGTGGCCGGCACCGACAACTTCTACGCCGTGACGCGCTACAACTGGTCGAGCTACTACGCCATGGCGGTGATCGAGCTTGGTCAGGCGGTGGCGGCTGCACGCGCAGGCAATTGATGGCGGCAACCAGACCCCGTATCGACGTGGCAGACCCGACTTTCCCCCCCAGGCAAACTGTGCACGCGACCGCGCCCGGCCTGTACCGCCACTTCAAAGGCGGTTGGTACGAGGTGATCGACACTGTGCGCTGCAGCGAAACCTTGCAGGACATGACGCTGTACCGTGCGCTCTACGGCGCCGATTTGGCCGCTGGTGGCCTGTGGGTACGTCCCGCTGCCATGTTCAACGAGATGGGCAACTTTGGCGGCAAGATGCAGCCCCGTTTTACGCACCACGACGCCGCGAAGCTGCCGCTCTTTGACCTGCCCACCGCGCACGCCCTCGTCGCCCACTTGCGCGGTCGCTTCGAGCGCCAACGCGGAATGTCGCTGGACTCCGCTCTGCGCCCGCCGCCGCCCGAGCCCACAGACTGCTGCGGGCGCGGCTGCAACGGCTGTGTGTGGGAGGGTTTCTACACCGCCTTGCAACAGTGGCGAAGCGAGGCCCTCGCCTTGTTGAGGCCTGGCATGCCAGCGGCTGCGATCGACTGACATCCGGTCCGGCAGGCCAAAGCGGCCCCGCCGCGACAGCAGGGCCACGCTGAAAGGCGGCTAGAAAAGCGACTGCTGCGCGCGCAGCGCGGCTGGCTGAAAAAGTGACGTATCCAGCGGACGACGCCCCTGCGAAAAGCCCAGCCGCCTGCACGCCTTCTCGAACCGCTGGCGCAGCAGGTCGGCCCAAATGCCCTGCCCCTTCATGCGGGTTGCAAAGTCCGCCTGATAGTCTTTGCCGCCATGCAGGTCCTGCACCCGCGCCATCACGCGCGCCGCACGATCGGGGTAGTGCAACTCCAGCCACTGGCGAAACATCGGCGCGACTTCCCAGGGCAGACGCAGCACCTGGTAGAAGGCGCGGCGCGCGCCGGCCTCGTACGCCGCGGCCAGCACCTGCTCCATGTCGTCGTTGATGAAAGGAATCTGCGGCGACACGCTCACGCCCACCGGAACGCCCGCGTCTGCCAGGGTACGCAGGGTGCGCAAACGCCGGTGCGGCGCAGCGGCGCGGGGCTCCAGAATGCGCGCCAGCCTGGCGTCCAGCGTGGTGATGGTCACGTAGACCGCAGCGAGGTTCTGCGCCCCCATCGGCGCAAGCAGGTCCAGGTCGCGCTCAACGCCGCTGCCCTTGGTGACGATGGACAACGGGTGCTGCGCGCGGCACAGCACTTCGAGCGCCGCGCGCGTCAGCCGCAGCTCGCGCTCCACCGGCTGGTAGGCGTCGGTCACCGTGCCCACCGCAATCATCTCGGGCTGGTAGCGTGGGTGCGCCAACTCTGCGCGCAGCACCTCGGCCACGTTGCGTTTGGCGACCAGGCGGGTTTCAAAATCCAGCCCGGGCGAGAGGTTCAGGTAACTGTGGCTGGGGCGCGCATAGCAATAAATGCAGCCGTGCTCGCAGCCACGGTAGGGGTTCAGCCCCTGGTTGAAGCCAATATCGGGCGAATCGTTGCGGGTGATGGCGCTGCGGACGTCTTCGAAGCGCACTTCGGTGGCTGGCAGCGCCGCCGCGCTGCGGTCTGCGGCGCCCTCGTCCTGCGTACCCCAGCCATCGTCAAAGGCCTGGCGCTCATCGCGCTCAAAGCGATGCGGCTGGCGGTGCGCCACGCCACGGCCTTTCAAGGCGTGCAGAGGAACAAAGAATTCGGACATACGAACACTGTATATAAAATCAGTATTCTCTGCGCGTTTCACCAACCCAGGCGACAAGCGCCGCTACCCGTCACAATGGCTGACCCGCTCACCGACGGCCCACTGTGCACGCGCTGCCCGCCGTGACGCTGCGCGGCCTACACACCGAATCCATGCCTTCGACAGCTTCCAACCCACCTGCCTTCCCCGAGAGCATCGTCTCCATTCGCGGCCTCTCCAAAACCTACGCCGGCGGCTTTCAGGCGCTCAAAGATGTCAATTTGGACATCCACCGCGGCGAGATTTTTGCCCTGCTCGGCCCCAACGGTGCCGGCAAGACCACGCTGATAGGCGTGGTCTGCGGCCTGATCAAAGCAACGGCCGGAAAGGTGACAGCGGACGGCCACGACATCGAGCGCGACTACCGCGCCGCACGCGCCTGCATTGGCCTGGTGCCGCAAGAGTTGCAGACCGACGCGTTTGAAACGGTCTGGGCCACGGTCAATTTCAGTCGAGGGCTGTTTGGCAAACCACCGAACCCTGCGCTGATCGAGAAAATCCTCAAAGACTTGTCGCTCTGGGACAAGAAGGACAACAAGATTCTCCAGCTCTCGGGCGGCATGAAGCGCCGCGTGCTGATTGCCAAGGCCTTGTCGCACGAGCCCAAAATCCTGTTTCTCGACGAGCCCAGCGCCGGCGTCGATGTGGAGCTGCGCCACGACATGTGGCGCCTGGTGCGCACATTGCGCGATGCCGGCACCACCATCATCCTGACCACGCACTACATCGAAGAGGCCGAAGACATGGCCGACCGCATTGGCGTCATCAGAAAAGGCGAACTGATCGTGGTGGAAGACAAGCATGTGCTGATGCGCAAGCTTGGCAAGAAGCAGCTCACCATCACGCTGCAGCAAGCCATGGAGCAGGTGCCGCAGGCGCTGGCGAGCTGGCCGCTGGAGCTTTCGCAAGGCGGCCAACAGCTCACCTACAGCTTCGACACACAGCAGGAAGACACCGGCATCGCCGCGCTGCTGCGCGCGCTGGCCGAGCTGGGCATTGACTTCAAAGACCTGCATTCCAGCGAAAGCTCGCTCGAAGACATCTTCGTCAGCCTGGTCCACGACACGAAAGCTGCCGCATGATGGGATTGAACCTCTATGGCGTGCGCGCCATTTACCAATTCGAGATGAATCGCGCATTTCGCACCTGGATGCAAAGCCTGATTGCGCCTGTGCTCTCGACCGCGCTGTACTTCATCGTCTTCGGCTCGGCCATCGGCTCGCGCATGGGCGACATTGGCGGCGTCAGCTATGGCGCCTACATCATCCCCGGCCTGCTGATGCTCTCGCTGTTGTCCGAGAGCATTTCCAACTCGGCCTTCGGCATCTACATGCCCAAGTGGTCGGGCACGATTTACGAACTGCTGAGCGCGCCGGTCAACTGGGTGGAAGTGCTGCTGGGCTACGTCGGCGCGGCAGCCACCAAGTCGCTGCTGGTAGGCGTGCTGATCTTGATCACGGCACGGCTCTTCGTGCCCTACGAGATTGCGCACCCGGTGTGGATGGTGGGCTTCCTGATCCTGACCGCCATCACCTTCTGCCTGTTCGGCTTCATCATCGGCCTGTGGGCCGACAGCTTCCAGA
>JAUCDU010000047.1:0-12045 GCA_034674825.1 Giesbergeria sp. | reverse complement strand
CAGCCTTCTTCGCAGGAGCAGCCTTCTTCGCAGGAGCAGCCTTCTTCGCAGGAGCAGCCTTCTTCGCAGGAGCGGCCTTCGGGGCGGTAGCCTTCTTCACTGCTGCGGTCTTGGTAGGCGCAGCCTTCTTCACAGGGGTTGCGGCCTTCGCGGCCGGCTTCTTCGCAGTTGCCATCATCATCTCCTAGGGTCAATGAGCAAAGAGCACTCCACGCCTGCATGGACACGGAGAGATTCAAGGGTCTGGAGCGGCGCTCCAAACCCCGAATGGGGGTGCACTTGGGCCAGCGCAATGGGTGCGCATGCGGGCCACGGGAGTGCTTGAAGGGTGTTCATTGAATGACCGATGGCACAGAGGACCTAGTCCCAAGCCAGCGCGCCTCCCGACTGGTATTCAATGACGCGTGTTTCGAAGAAGTTTCGTTCCTTCTTCAGATCAATCATTTCGCTCATCCAGGGAAAGGGGTTCTCTTCCTGGGAAAACAATTTGCCCAATCCAATCTGCGAGGCGCGGCGGTTGGCAATGAAACGCAGGTAGCCCTTGAACATGGAAGCATTCATGCCAAGCACGCCGCGCGGCATGGTGTCCTCGGCGTAGCGGTATTCGAGTTCGACCGCCTTGTGGAAAAGCGCCTCGATTTCTTGCTTGAAATCAGCCGTCCAGAGATGTGGATTTTCCAGCTTGATGGTGTTGACCAGGTCGATACCGAAATTGCAGTGCATGGATTCGTCGCGCAGGATGTACTGGTATTGCTCGGCGGCGCCGGTCATCTTGTTTTGCCGTCCCAGCGCAAGAATCTGCGCGAAGCCTACATAGAAAAACAGGCCCTCCATCAGGCAGGCGAACACGATGAGGGATTTGAGCAGCGCCTGGTCGGCCGCGGGCGTACCAGTGTTGAACGACGGGTTCATGATCACGTCGATGAACGGGATCAGAAATTCGTCCTTGGCGCGAATCGAGGGGACTTCGTTGTAGGCGTTGAAGATCTCGCCCTCGTCCAGCCCCAGGGATTCGACAATGTATTGGTAGGCGTGCGTGTGAATGGCTTCTTCAAAAGCCTGGCGCAGCAGGAACTGGCGACATTCGGGGGCCGTGATGTGCCGGTAAGTGCCGAGCACGATGTTGTTGGCAGCGAGCGAATCGGCGGTGACAAAAAAACCGAGGTTGCGTTTGACGATGCGGCGCTCGTCTTCGGTCAACCCGTTCGGGTCGCGCCACAACGCAATGTCCCGGGTCATGTTGACCTCTTGCGGCATCCAGTGGTTGGCGCAGCTCGCAAGGTATTTGTCCCAGGCCCACTTGTATTTGAAAGGCACCAACTGGTTGACGTCGGTCTTGCCATTGATGATGCGCTTGTCGGTTGCGCTTACGCGCCGAGATGTCTGCGTGGAGGTGGGCTGCATCGGCGCGGCGCCAGCATTGAGCGTCGGCAGCGCTGACGGCGTTGCTTGGGGTGCTACGCGGTCGCTAGAGATTGGCGAAAGTGGTGTGACTTCTTCGTCCCAGGTCAGCATGTTTTTTCCAGTGCTCGCATTATGAGAGCACTGCTCCGAAAAGAAAAGCGCGCGAGCGCGGCGCGACGCGGTTGTTGTTGCTTGTCCGCACAAGTCAACGTGAAAGCGACATGCAAGGCCGGTCTATTGGCACGCCTCGCAGTCGGGGTTGTCGATGGCGCAGAACTGCACATCGCTTGCCGGTAGCGGCGCCACAGAAGTTGCTGGCTCGTGCGACTGGCTGTCGACTGCGTTGTGGTGGCGTGAGTGCACGGTGCTCATCTCGACATGCGTTGCCGATTGCGTGCGCAAGTAGTAGGTGGTCTTGAGTCCGCGCACCCACGCAAGCTTGTAGGTGTCATCCAAGGTCTTGCCCGAAGCGCCCGCCATGTAGATGTTCAGGCTTTGCGCCTGGTCTATCCACTTCTGTCGCCGGGCGGCGGCCTCAACGAGCCAGCGCGGTGCGATCTCGAACGCAGTGGCATACAGCGCCTTCAGTTCTGCCGGAACCCGGTCGATGGCTTGTAGCGAACCTTTGAAGTGCTTCAAGTCCATCAACATGACTTCGTCCCAGATGCCGGCTTGCTTGAGGTCGCGTACCAGACCGTGGTTGATCACGGTGAACTCGCCAGAGAGGTTGGATTTCACCGACAGGTTGCCAAAGCAAGGTTCGATGGAGGCATCAACTCCGACGATGTTGGAGATGGTCGCAGTCGGTGCGATGGCCACGCAGTTGGAGTTGCGCATGCCGTTCTGCGCGATCTTTGCGCGAAGAGCTCCCCAGTCCAGCTGCGAAGAGCGGTCGACCTCCAGATGCCCCCCGCGCGCTTTTTCCAGCAGGTCCAGTGAGTCGAGCGGCAGGATGCCGCGATCCCAAAGCGAACCCTTGAAGCTGCTGTAGCGACCGCGCTCTTGCGCGAGGTCGCTCGATGCTTCATAGGCGTAGTAGCAAAGCGCTTCCGCAGACTGATCGGCAAATGCGACCGCGTTTTCCGACGCGTAGGGAATGCGCAGGGCGTAGAGCGCATCCTGAAAACCCATCAGGCCAAGGCCTACGGGCCGGTGCCGAAGGTTCGAATCGCGTGCCTTTTTCACGGCGTAGAAATTGATGTCGATGACGTTGTCGAGCATGCGCATCGCCGTGGTGACGGTGCGACGAAGTTTCTCGTGGTCCAGCGATGCGCGGCCTTCATCGCTGTGGCGCAGGTGATTGAGCAGGTTCACCGAACCCAGATTGCACACTGCGGTTTCTGCGTCGCTCGTGTTGAGCGTGATTTCGGTGCACAGATTGCTCGAATGCACCACGCCCACATGTTGCTGCGGCGAGCGCAGGTTGCAGGCGTCCTTGAAGGTGATCCAGGGGTGTCCGGTCTCAAACAACATCGTGAGCATTTTTCGCCACAGGTCACCCGCTTCGATGGAACGCGTGGGCGATATTTCTCCGCGCTTTGCACGCTCCTCGTAGCCAAGGTAGGCTCGTTCGAAATCTTCGCCAAAAAGATCGTGCAGATCGGGGACGTCTGAAGGTGAGAACAGTGTCCAGCGCCCCTTTTCCAGAACGCGGCGCATGAACAGATCGGGGATCCAGTTGGCGGTGTTCATGTCGTGCGTGCGCCGACGGTCGTCGCCGGTGTTTTTGCGAAGCTCCAGAAACTCCTCGATGTCCAAGTGCCAGGCTTCCAGGTAAGCGCACACAGCACCCTTGCGCTTGCCACCCTGGTTCACCGCGACAGCCGTGTCGTTCACCACCTTGAGGAAAGGCACAACACCCTGAGATTCGCCGTTGGTGCCCTTGATGTGGCTCCCCAGCGCGCGCACCCTGGTCCAGTCGTTGCCCAGGCCGCCAGCGTACTTCGAGAGCAAGGCGTTTTCCTTGATGGATTCGTAGATGCCGTCGAGGTCGTCGGGCACCGTGGTCAGGTAGCAACTCGAGAGTTGCGAGCGGCGCGTACCGCTGTTGAACAGGGTGGGTGTGCTCGACATGAAGTCGAACGCCGAGAGCAATTCGTAGAACTCGATGGCACGGGCTTCCCGATCGACTTCGTTCAGCGCGAGCCCCATGGCTACGCGCATGAAGAAGTTTTGCGGCATCTCGATGCGGCGCTTCTGGATGTGCAGGAAGTAGCGGTCGTACAGTGTTTGCAGGCCAAGATAATCGAACTGGTGATCGCGCTCAGGGCGTAGCGCCTCGGCCAGCCGCACGAGATCGAACTGCAGCAGGCGCTCGTCCAGCAGACCATGCTCTACGCCTTGCCGCAACAAACCCGGGAAATGCTCGCGGTAGGCAGCATCGCGTTCGCCCGCTGAGACGTCGCGCCCCCAGACCTCCCGGCCGATGGTGTGCAGCAGCAGGCGCGCGGTGGCGTAGCTGTAGTCCGGGTCCTTTTCAATCAGCGTGCGCGCGGCCAGGATAACTGCCTTGAAGACTTCCGCGAGTGCAATGCCGTCGTACAGGTTGCGCAGCGTTTCCTGCACGATGGGTGCAGCCGTGATGTGCTCACCCAATCCGCTGCAACTCGCTTCCACGAGTGCATGCAGCCGGCTCATGTCCAGCGGCGTGCGTTCACCGTTTTCCACGACGTGCAGCAGTTCGTGCGCGGAGGCTTGCGCCGGAGCGGCCTGACGCGCGCGCTCTTGCGTGCGGCGCTCCCGATACAGCACGTAGGCGCGCGCCACTTCGTGATGTTCGGCGCGCATCAATCCCAGCTCGACCTGGTCTTGTACGTCTTCAATGTGGAAGGTGCCGCCCGCAGGACGGGAACGCAGCAGCGCGCGCACCACTGCTTGCGTAAGCTCGTCCACGGTTTCGCGAATGCTGGCCGATGCTGCGCCTTGCGTTCCGCGTACAGCAAGAAAAGCCTTCATCAACGCCACTGCGATTTTCTGTGGTTCGAACGGCACCACGGCACCGTTGCGGCGAATGATGTGGTGGTGCGGATAGTTTGGCGAGGGCAAGGAATCGGCGCGCGTTTCGGCTGGCAGAAAGGCGGCGGAAGCTTGGGCGAACCCGGGGGAAACGACGGAAGGCGTCATGATGATCCGTTCAAAAAGAAAGAAATTCGGGGGCAATAGCTGCTGGATCGACACTATAGGTGGTGTGCAAGTCATTTGCAAACACTACCTATAGTGTTTTTCGACGACCGGCGTGTGCTTGTGCATCGGGCCGCTTGGGAATCGCCCGTTCGGCGCGGTGTTGGCCCCCAAGCGTCAAGGAATGGGCCTTGCGTGACGCGGTTGTCCCTCGCAGGCCGCGAATGCTTTGGGGTTTTGCTTGTTCGCGCGCGGCGAAAACAAAGCAATGGAAATGTGGATTTCAGCGCACAGGAAAGTGCAGGTTTGGCATGCGCAGTTGCGCTTGGAACTGCACCCAGTCGAAACCCGCGCCGGGGTCGCCTTTGCGGCCGGGCGCAATGTGCTCGTGGCCCGCTATATGGCCAATGGGATAGCGCTTTGCCACTGCGCGAGCGAGTTGCACGAGGGCGTTGTATTGCGCAGGCTCGAAAGCATCGCCTTCGAGGCCTTCGAGCTCGACCCCTATCGAGTCGTCGTTGCAGCGGCTGCGTCCTCGGTAGCAGGAGGCGCCGGCGTGCCAGGCACGCCTATCGCAATCGACAAATTGCATCAAAGCGCCATCTCGCCGAATGAAAAAATGCGCCGAAACGCGCACGCCGCGCAGGCGCTCGTAGTACGGATGTGCGTTGCAGTCGAGCTTGCCAAGAAATAGGGCTGCTACATCGCTGCCGCCGTAGATGCCCGGTGGCAGGCTGATCGAGTGCACGACCAGCAGATCGACCGTCGCACCCTCAGGGCGCTCGTCGCAGTGCGCGGAAGGCAGGGCGTGCGCGCCCTGCAGCCAGCCACCTCGCCAGAGGTCGCCGCCCTCAGGGCTCATGGTCGCCCTGCGAGTCGCCGGGAGCGGCGATGTTGAGCCGCGCGATGCGGTAGCGAATTTGGCGCAGGCTGATGCCGAGTCGGGCCGCCGTTGCCGTTCGGTTGAAATGGTTTTCCTGCAGGGCGCGAACCAGAATAGTGCGTTCCTGCTGGTCGAGCCAGGCCTGAAGGTCGCGGGGCACGGGCTCCTGCGCAGGCAGTGGTGCTGCGCTGGAGGCCGCGGGTTCCGACTGTGGCGTGCTCGGCGCTGCACGGCCTGCGTGCAATTCCACCGCAGTGGTGACCGCGCTGTCCACATGCAGCTCGTCGCCATCGCCCAGCGCCACCGCACGGTGCAACAGGTTTTCGAGTTCCCGCACGTTGCCGGTCAGCGGATGGGCCGCGATGGCGGCAACCGTGGCATCGGTGAGCGCGGGAGCGGGTATGCCCGCTTCCTGCGCTATACGTGCCAGCAATGCCCGGCACAGCGCGGGCAGGTCTTCGCGCCGCTCGCGCAGCGGCGGAATCACCACTTCGATGACGTTGAGCCGGTAGTACAGGTCCTGGCGAAAGCGCCCTGCCTGCACGTCGGCCGCCAGGTCTCGATGCGTGGCGCTGACGATGCGCACGTCAACAGGCTCTTCCTGTGTGGCGCCCAGTGATCGCACGCTTCGTTCCTGGATGGCGCGCAGCAACTTCGACTGCATGGCCAGCGGCAGATCGCCAATCTCGTCGAGAAACAAGGTGCCACCTTGCGCCGCCTGAAAGTAGCCTGGCCGATCCTGTGTGGCGCCGGTGTAGGAGCCCTTGCGCGCGCCGAAAAACTCGGCTTCAAGCAGGTTCTCCGGAATCGCGCCGCAATTGACAGCGACCAGTGGACCAGTGGCGCGCTGGCTGCTCTCATGCAGCGCTCTGGCGACAAGCTCTTTGCCCGTCCCCGACTCCCCCCGCACCAAGACGGGCGCCATGCCTTTGGCCACCTTGGCCACGCGCTGTTTGACGTTCTGCATGGCCTGTGATTCGCCCACCAGGCGATCGAGCGCAGTCGGTCCGTGATGGCGGCCCTGCGAAGCACCGGCGCCGGTGCGGGCAGTGGCTGTCTTGGGCGCAAGAACACTGTCTGCGCCCTGAATGGCGGAGGCCACGACAGCGCGGAACTGTTTGAGGTCTACCGGTTTGGTGAGGTAGTCGAATGCGCCGGCGCGCAGTGCCTCGACGGCGTTTTCTGCTGAGCCGTAGGCCGTCATGACCAGGCAGCGCTCCGGGCGCTGCTGCTTGCGCAGATCGTGCAGCAACTCCATGCCAAAGCCGTCGGGAAGGCGCATGTCGGTGATGACCACTTCGTAGCGGTTGCGCGACAGCAACTGGCGTGCTTGCGCCAGGTCTGCAGCCGTTTCAACCCGGTATCCCTCGCGCAACAAAGTGAGCTCGTAGAGCGTTCGCAGGTCGGGTTCGTCGTCGACCACCAGGATGGAGGCAGGCTGGGAGTGCATAAGCAGAGAGTTCAGACCACGATGGTGTCAAACAGGGAGGCATCGGGGGGTGCCACAAGGCCGGTGCCACGGAACCTGACGGTGAATGCGTTTCCGCTGCGCTCGCCTGTCAGTGTCTTGCGATGGACGCGCTGGTAGCCGATGCTCGCGCCATGGCGCTCACACAGGCCACGGCAGATGTAAAGGCCTAGCCCGCTGGAGCGACTCTCGGAAGAAAAGAAGGGCTCGAACAGATGCCGTTCGACCGATTGGTCCAGCGGCGCGCCATCGCTCCAGACTTGCACGCTGGCCTGGCCGGGATTTTCCAGCCGGGTCTGCAGATGGAGCGACTCGCTGCAGCCCGACCGATAGCGCAAGGCATTGTCGAGCAGGTTCACCAGCACCCGGCGCAAGTGCTCGGCGTCGAATTCGACTTGCATGCCCGGCGCGCCCAGTTGCAGCGTGCCTACCCGTTCCTGCGGCGCTTGTGCCTGCCAGTCGCGCCAGGTCTGCGCGACTGCCTCGTCCAGTGCGACGGTGGCCGCCGCTGCATGATCCATCTGGGTTTGGACGCGTGCAATATCGAGAATCTCCTCGGCAATGTGGGCCAAGCGGTCGGCGTTCTGAGCAATCATTTGCGCCAGGCGTTTCTGCGTTGGATCGTGCAAGTCTTCATCCAGCAAGGCATTGGCCTGCACGATGGCTGCCAGCGGATTTCGAATTTCGTGCGCCACGGCCGCCGACATGCGGCCCATGGCTGCTAGTTTTTCCGTGCGCAATCGCGCCTCAAGCTCGCGCAAGTCGTGCAGAAACATGACGCAGAGGCGTTGTTCTGGTGCGTTCTGGTGTGCCGAACCGGATGCTGTCAGCCAGGTGCGCACATGCAGACCGATAGGGCTTTGGTTGTCGCTAATAAGGTTCACTTCGGCGACTTGCGGCGCGTTCTGGCGAAAGCTGCGCCGCGCCAAGGCGGCCAGGGACTGCCAGGGTGGCCGCGCCAGCAGCGAGAACGGCAGGTTCAATGCGGCATCTGCGCCCAGCAAGCGAATGCCCGCCGGATTCGCGTTGCGCACGAGGAAGTCTTCGTCCAGGACCAGCACACCTTCACTTAGGTTCTGAATGACGAGCGCGCTGACTTGTCGTTGGACCATGGCCGTGGCGCGGCTGGTCTGCGCCACGTGTTGTTCGCGTACCAGTCGCAGTGCGAGTTGCTGCACCAGGAAAGCCACAATAAAGTAGCCCGTGCCGGTCAGCGCCGCTTGCAGCGCCCGCTGCGTTGCTTCGGCGCCGCCATGGTCTCCTGCCCACCATGCCCATGCCAGCAACAAGATAGTGACGGCGGCCGTGGTGCCGAGGGCCAGCGTCAAGGTGCCCAGGACGGACGCCATCAGAATGGGCAGGCCGAACAGCGGGGTAAAACTCATGCCACCGGTGTGCAGCAATTGGAGGGCAGACACCACGGCCAAATCGACGCCGATGGAGGACACCCAGTGCACGCCTGCTTGCGGTGCCGGCGCTGCCTTTTGGCCGAGCACGCGCAGCGCCAGGGTGCTTGCCAGATAGAGGATGCACACGCCTATCACCCAGGGCTCGGCCACCTGATTGAGTGTCTGGCCAACGAGCTGCAACAGCAGCAGGGCCAGCGCCACCATTACCCGCCCTGTCAGAAAGCCGTGCCACAGGCGTAAAAATGACGGATCCTGTCCGCGCATGAGCTGCTTGGGCGCCAATGCTGGCGGGGTTGTCGGCTCAGGCGTCATGCTCGGTCTGGTGCTTGGCACAGCAGTAACTGCGCCCGTCGCGTATCCAGGCTTCGCTGCGTGGTACGTGCACGCCGCAGTGCGCGCAGGCCAGCATGTCCTGCGGTGCAGCGAGCTGCGCTGGTTTGTCGGCGGCTCGTCGGCGTGTGACGCGTTTGCCGCGCCACAGCAGGTACGCAATGCCCAGCACAAGCAGCAGCACGAGGAGCTTCACAGCGTGCGCCCCAACACCACTTCAAGGGCAAACCGCGAGCCTACGTAGGCCAGCAGAAGCAGTGCCGCCCCGGCGTACAACACCCGTACGGCGCTGCGTCCGCGCCAGCCAAAGCGCTTGCGCCCAAGCAGTAGTGCCGCAAATGTCAGCCATGAAAGCACCGAGAAAACGGCCTTGTGGTCCCAGCGCCACGCGCGGCCGTACAGCACTTCGCTAAACAGCACGCCAGCAACCAAAGTGGCACTGAGCAACACAAAGCCGGCCGTGACAAAGCGAAAGGTCAGACGCTCAAGCGTTAGCAGCGGGAGGCCGCTATTGGGGTCTTCGGCCATGCGAAGCTGCTTTTCGGCGCGGGTCATCAAGGCTGCGTGGACGACCGCAGCGGCGAACAGGCCATACGCCGCGATGCCCAGTGCCAAATGCAGCGGCAGCCAACCCGAGGCGCTGACGTGCAGCGGCTGGCCTGGGAACGCCAGCGCCAACAAGACCGCCAGGGCGCCCAGTGCCGCCAAGGCACCACGCGCGCGCAATTGTGGGAACAGTTGGCGCTCCACGGCGTACACGGTCAGTACCAGCCACGCTGTAACGGACAACGCCGGAGCGAAACCAAACCGTGGCGACGCTTGCAGCATATCCAGCGCGAGCAGGGCGCCATGCAGCACCCAGGCCGTCCACAGAGCAGTCTTCGCTGCACGCTCAGGCAGTCGAGAGCGGAATAGCGCAGGTATCGCATAGGCCGCTGCGGCGGTCGCACCCAGCAGCATGGCAGCAGGGGAGGCGCTGGTTAAAATCATGCCTGCAGTTTACCTTTCGCCCGGGCCGCAGCCTGCGGCCCACACCGCCCGCCTTCAGGCGCGCTCACCCGGAATTTCCCCTATGGCCTCCGCCCTTACCGACAAACTCACGCGCTTGGTCAAGGAGATGCGTGGCCAGGCCCGCATCACCGAATCCAACGTGCAGGACATGCTGCGCGAAGTGCGCATGGCGCTGCTCGAAGCCGACGTTGCCTTGCCCGTGGTGCGCGACTTCATCGCCCGGGTAAAGGAAAAGGCGCTGGGCCAGGAGGTGCTGGGCTCCCTCAAGCCCGGCCAGGCGTTGATTGGCATCGTCAACCGCGAGCTGGCCGCCACCATGGGCGAGGGCGTGGCCGACATCAACCTCAATGCCCAGCCGCCAGCCGTCATCTTGATGGCGGGCCTGCAAGGCGCGGGCAAGACCACGACGACGGGCAAGCTGGCCAAGCACCTGATTGAAAAGCGCAAGAAGAAGGTGTTGACGGTGTCGGGCGACGTCTACCGCCCGGCCGCCATCGAGCAGCTCAAGACCGTGACCGCCCAGGCTGGCGCCGAGTGGTTTGCCAGCACCACCGACCAGAAGCCGCTAGACATTGCCCGCGCCGCACTCGACTACGCCAGGAAGCACTACTTCGACGTGCTGCTGGTCGATACCGCCGGCCGCTTGGCGATCGACGAGTTGCTGATGCAGGAAATCCGCGAGCTGCACGCCGCCCTCAAACCGGTCGAAACCCTGTTTGTGGTGGACGCCATGCAGGGTCAGGACGCCATCAATACGGCCAAGGCCTTTAAGGAAGCGCTGCCGCTGACCGGCATCGTGCTCACCAAGCTCGATGGCGATTCGCGCGGAGGCGCGGCGCTGTCGGTGCGCCAGATCACCGGCGCGCCGATCAAGTTTGCCGGCGTTTCGGAAAAGCTCGACGGCCTGGAGGTGTTTGACGCCGAGCGCCACGCCGGACGCATTCTCGGCATGGGCGACATCGTCGCGCTGGTCGAACAAGTGTCCGCCGGAGTCGATATGGAGGCGGCGCAGAAGCTCGCCGCCAAGGTGAAAAGTGGCGACGGCTTTGACTTGAACGACTTTCTTGGCCAGTTGCAGCAGATGAAGCAGATGGGGGGCTTGTCGAGCCTGATGGACAAGCTGCCCGCGCAGCTCACTGCCAAGGCCGGCGCGGTGGACATGGACCGTGCCGAGAAGGACATCAAGCGCAAGGAAGGCATCATCCAGAGCATGACGCCCAAGGAGCGCCGCAAGCCCGAACTCATCAAGGCCACCCGCAAGAAGCGCATTGCAAACGGCGCCGGTGTTCAGGTTCAGGAAGTCAACCGCCTGCTCAAGGAATTCGAGCAGATGCAGGGCATGATGAAGAAGATGAAGGGCGGCGGCCTGATGAAGATGATGAAGAAGATGGGCGGCATGAAAGGCATGGGCGGCGGAGGCATGCCCAGGATGCCCTTCTAAATTTTAAGTGTTTTAGGCCTCTAGCGCTTATTCGGTAAGCGCTAGTAGCTATAAAAATAGAAGCAACGCAGTAGCTTTGCGTCGATGCCGCTAATGCGGCCTCACGCCGTCTCGCGCACCAGCACTTCGCCGCGCAAGGTGTAGGCCTTCGCCTCGGTGATCGTCACGTCCACCATCTGCCCCACCAGCCGCGGCTGGCCGACGAAGTTCACCACCCGGTTGCATTCGGTCCGCCCCATGAGCTCATGGGCATCCCGCTTCGAGGCGCCCTCCACCAGGATGCGCTGCACCGTCCCCACGCGCTGCTCGCTGATCGTTTTGATATTGCCGTTGATGACGGCCTGCAATTGGTGCAGGCGGCGCAGTTTGACGTCTGCCGGGGTTTCGTCATGCAGGTTTGCAGCCGGCGTTCCGGGGCGCGGGCTGAAGATGAAGCTGAAGGAGTTGTCGAAGCCAATGTCGTCGATCAGCTTCATCATCTTGCCGAAATCCTCTTCGGTTTCACCCGGAAAGCCGACGATGAAGTCGCTGCTCATCGCCAAGTCGGGGCGAATCGCACGCAGCTTCTTCACCGTGCTCTTGTATTCCATAGCGGTGTAACCGCGCTTCATGGCCATCAGGATGCGGTCCGAGCCATGCTGCACCGGCAGGTGCAGGTGATTGGCCAGCTTTGGAATGCTGGCGTAGGCCTGGATCAGGCGCGGGGTGAATTCATTCGGGTGGCTGGTGGTAAAGCGCAGGCGCTCAATGCCGGGAATCTCGGCGACATATTCGAGCAGCAGCGCGAAGTCGGCGATGTCGGCCGTGCCCCCCATGGGGCCCCGGTAGGCGTTGACGTTCTGGCCCAGCAGGGTGACTTCCTTCACGCCCTGTTCCGCCAGGCCCGCCACTTCCACCAGCACGTCGTCAAACGGCCGGCTCATTTCTTCGCCGCGCGTGTAGGGCACCACGCAGTAGCTGCAGTACTTGCTGCAGCCTT